>CAMQTD010000061.1 GCA_947036995.1 uncultured Parabacteroides sp. | reverse complement strand
GATCTTTAAACAGTCCAAATACAGAAGATCCTGAACCCGACATCGAAGCATATACAGCACCCTGTTCGTATAATGTCTCTTTAATCGTTTGGAGTGAGGGGTGTTGTGCAAATACACTTGCTTCAAAATCATTTACCATATACTCTTTCCATGTTTCAATCGGTTGTTCGCAAATCTCTTTTAGCGAATACTTAGGTTGTGCAGGCTGTACCATCGCATATGCTTGAGGTGTCGAAACAAATATATCAGCTTTCACTAAGCAGAGGTGATATCCAGACAACGAAAGGTTTACAGGCTCAAACAGATCGCCAATACCACTTGCAAACACAGGTTTGTTTTGTATAAAGAATGGGCAGTCAGCACCAATCGCAGCAGCCATCTCTTCTAAGTATGTATCCGTAAGATTAAGTTCACAATACTCATTCAATAGCTTTAGCATAAAAGCAGCATCAGCAGATCCACCACCTAAACCAGCGCCAAACGGAATCTTTTTAAGTAAAATGATCTCTAAAGCAGGCATCGGGTGCGATTTAGCCAAAAGGTTATACGCCTTCATTACTAAATTATTTTCGGGTGCGCCTGTCACCTCAATCCCCATAGATTTAAAAGCCGTAGTTTCGGCAGGAACTATTTCTAACGCATCTTTTACAGGGATGGGGTAGAAGATGGTTTCGATATTATGATAGCCATCGGGACGTTTATTGACGATATTAAGCCCGAGATTAATTTTTGCATTCGGAAAGCAGATCATATGTGTATTGTTATTTACGTGTGTACTCAATTCATTTATGACAAATTTAATTAGATTAATTGTAACATAAAACCAATTCGACTAAATAATTACACGCTTGTATGCAATTAAATTCAAAGAGTGCTGAATTTATTGTACTTTTGCTAGTCTAACAATAAATGAGTACTCTCAATAACGACAAGATAATCTACAATCTTTAATCTATGGCAAAAAGTCTATTTAACAAATATATTTGGTTAGTCGATACAATTTATCGCACCAAGAAAATTACGTTTGAAGAAATTAACGAACGATGGCTATGCACCACACTGAGCGATGGAGAAGAGATTTCTTTACGCACATTCCATAATCACAGAAAAGCAATCGAAGAGATGTTTGACATTAATATCGAATGCAATAAAAAAGCTGGATATTACTATTATATAGAAAATATTGATGATATTGAAAAAGGAGGAGTCAGAAGTTGGTTGCTCAATACCTTTGCCGTGAACAATCTAATCAATGAAAGCCACCACCTCAAACAAAAAATATTATTTGAAAACATTCCCTCCGGACAACAATACTTAGCTCCTATTATTGAAGCTATGCGTGATAATCACACGATTGAAATTTCTTATCAGAGTTATTTAAGAGATAAACCACACAGCTTTAATATCAATCCCTATTGCGTTAAGGTTTTTAGGCAACGTTGGTATGTTATAGCCCATTGTTCACTATATGATGCAATTAGAACGTATGCGCTCGACCGCATTCACGATTTGCAAGATACAGATCTAAAATATACCTATCCAACAGATTTTGACTCACAACATTATTTCAATTTTAGCTTTGGAATTATTCGAGATGAAAAATACAGTGTTGAAAAAATACAAGTCAAAGCTTATGGGAATAAATGTAAATACATTAGGGCTTTAGCCCTGCATAGTTCACAAAAAGAGATTGAATCGATGCCCGAATACTCCATTTTCGAGTATTTCGTACGCCCGACCTATGACTTTCAGCAAGAACTGCTATCTCATGGAGATGAAATTGAGGTAATCTCTCCAACATGGTTTAGGATACAAATCCAAGAGGTTATAAAACGAATGTGCAAACATTATGATACTATATTGCCCTCCAGAATTTAGACAGTATATTATAAATGTATTTTGTAGGCAGAGTTCAAATACGGAAAGACTGGGGGTATTTAAACCCTTTTTCTATTTGGCTATTTTGTCAATTCTCACGTTGTTAACGTGTGTTTGTTGTTTTTAATTGTCTCATCTTTACACTAAGTTTAAAACTACGAATGCAAAGATGAGACAATCCTATGCCAAAAAACAGCACTACTGATTTGCTAAATCTAAAAAAGTTTCTGATCAAGATAGGTCTGGATAAGATTAACTCCAAATTCAACACGATCTTCTATATCAATGCCATCTATCTGTGGAATAGGGTGGATTGTAATTTCTCGAGTGTCTGAGTTCTTTATTTCAAAGACACTATTTTTACAACGCATTTCAAAAGGAGATCCTTTAATAAGAATAGGTGCATCATAATTTGTATCGGTACTGTTTAGCGAAACAGTAGTTCTTGAATCTTCATAAATAACTTTTAAAAAAGTGTTCCAGTGTGTAACAATCTTTTTTTCGGTGTGCATAATTATTACTTCATAAGGGTTGTTTTTTGTTTTGTCCAACCAATAATACATACCATAACTTGATGAATCTCGAATTACTTTATATTTAATAAAGTAATAGCGCCAATCTTTGAGCGTGTCCGTTGACTGCAAATAGGTATCAATAATCTTTTGTAATTCTTCCTTTGTACCAACACTTTCTTTATCATTCAATAGTTGAACGATTGTTTCTTTCGTATTTTCTTTGAACCCCTCTTTTTGACTTGATGGGTGCATCAATGCTTGCCAGCCAGCATAGAATTTTGATCCGATTTGATAACGCCATTTTAGCTTTTGTCCATAATCACCAACGCAGAGTAGTGTTTGACTGATTAAATCGAGGTTCTTAATGTTAAATAGGGCTCTGTATTTGCTAAAGTTAGCTTGATTTTCCAATCCCATAACAGCAATACATCCATAGAGCATGCTGTGATCTTCGAGGTGGAATAATTCATCCTGTGCTTCTATTGAATTTGTAGTGCACCACATTAGCTTTTCGATCTCCTCCGATTTTTGTAATGTATTATAACCGCAACTACTTTCACTGGATATGGATCCAAAGCGAATAATATCTTCTGTCTCCTGTAATAAAGATGGCATGCGGTCGAGACGTATTTCATCCGATGAGTTCCATATCAAATTACGTATAATCCGAATTCTATGCCTAAAGTCAATATCACTGATTTCTGGGTGTAAACGATAGACAAGGAATGCGTACAAGAGTAGGGTTTTATTAAGAGGAAATTCTCTGCGTCCACTTTGACTTGATATGGTATATGATTTGCAGCAATCTAAAAAAAGGTTGGTTTTATAGTCATAAACTTTTACTTTACCTGTTTCGTAGACCTTTTTAGAGAGGTAGTTTTCAAAAAAAGCATCAATATCCAATCCGTGCCAGCAATCAAAACATGCCTCAAGGTATTTTATATTCTCCTCTTTGCTGTAAAGTTTCTCTGCAATTTCAAAATTATCAGAAAGTAGAGTCTCTTCATTGCGGTAACAAATAACATCGCTAATATACTGGAAATAGCGCATAAATTCATCATCGATAGTATTATTACTTCCTTTGTAAGTCCAAAGTAAATCGGTCCATCTACCATCTATTTTATGGCTTATCTTTGGGCATTGGATGATTTTGTCAAATTCAGCCTTGAAGTGTTCAAAAGGAGTCAGAGGTTTACCTCTTGAATTCATTTTGATATAGATATCATCAGTCAATCCCATATCATTTAGCGCAATGAAATAGAATGTGATTGATTTAACTTCTGTTAATGAGTGCCATATGTTTTCAACAGGTGCAAACATAGCCTGTATACTGTCAAGCATTGTTAGCATTGCACTGATAGTGGGGTCGTTGTCCCAATCTAAGGGGTACCATGTTTGATCCCAAACTTGTTTAGAGATAGGCTCATTTGTTTGGAAGTCAGGTTTAAATTGGATTAGATTTTCACAAAACAACCGTGCGCTACTGCGTGTTTTGTAGGAGAATAGAGCTAAAAAATGGTATTCATTTTCCTGTATATTCTCTTTTTTAGCAGCATACCAATGCAATAGAAAGAGCGTAGTGATGCGTTGCTGCCCGTCTAATGGAATTAAGATGCCATTGGGGTCAATTTCTCCATAGACGAAATCTAGCGTAATATGCTTGTCAGTCTCTGTTACAGCTTTGAATAGTGCTTCGAGAAATCGGTTTCTGATGCGTGATTCGCTTTTTCTACCTTGTGCATAATCTCGCTGAATGATAGGTATTTCTATACCTTTTATCTCTT
Organism: uncultured Parabacteroides sp.; assembly: GCA_947036995.1. Taxonomy (GTDB): domain Bacteria; phylum Bacteroidota; class Bacteroidia; order Bacteroidales; family Tannerellaceae; genus CAMQTD01. The sequence goes on along the minus strand of CAMQTD010000061.1, from coordinate 10,394 downwards.
CATTAAAAAGATCTTTGAAACTATATTTTTTCATATTATTTATATCCTATTTGTTGCAATCTTTGGTGAGGTTAATGTAAGGGGCCAATGTGTCATTTATGGCTTGCATATAGGCATCTCTGTCCGCTTCTCCCCAAAAATGTAATTGATTAACTTCCGATAATGTGTAGTATTTAAGAAATACCATGCGAGTACAAAACGGAATAAATTCTCCATCTTTGTCTAGTTTTATAATCTTATTGCGTTTTACATCAAATGCAGCATTGTTCAACGCAGCGTTGTTATTTGTTTTCAGTAGTGCCATATTGGACAGTTGATGCATATATGAATGATCACTATCAGGAGATAGTCTTTGGATTGTTTTGTCTAGTAATCTATCAAATATTTCTATTTTTAGGTTCTCATCAGCTATTGCAGATTCTATTTCAGTAATAAGTGTTTTATTATCTGTGGCACTTATCTTATTCAATGACTCTAGGTGTAACCTTAACCATTCTTTTTGTTTTTCACGGGTATTTAATCCTTCCGAATTTTGTGCGTGAATGTGCTCTAGACTCCAAGACTCTTTCTTGTATTTATCAAAAGGGAAGCGTAATGTATTGTCTTTATTTTTAAGGATTGACTCTACATTAAAAAGTAAAAGTATGCGTTGTATTTTGTCATAATGAGAGGTGTACTCCAATTCATTGAACGCTTTATCGTACTTAATACTCTGAGCAATGAATTCATCCAACATGGATTGAAATTCCTTTTTCTTTTTACTATCAGATTCGATCAATAGCTCTTTTAATGTTGAATTTCTCGATGCAATAAGATAGCCGACTTTATGATATAGGCTGCGGTTTTTATACCATTCTTTTAGTTTGAGGAATAGGAAAATGACATTTTTCCAGCTATCGTACTTATTTTCTATTTTCTGTATTTCGGCATTGAAGAAGAAGAAGGTAAAGTATTTTTCTTTGCAGTTTTTTTCTCTGCTTGCTAAGAGATTAAATAATAATTCGATACGAGTTTGGTAATTCGCTGTTTTTTCATTTGTCACAAAGTACCAAAAGCTATCATCTCGTAGTTCTTGTTCCATGCGATCCCATTCCGAGGCTATTTCTATCTGTCTATATTCATCAATTCCATTGTTGCGACTCAAAAACAAAGCCCTAACTAATTCTGCGTTGGTTAGTGGAATACGTCCAATATTTAATCGTGTAAATAGGTCAATAGAGTCGACTTCTTTGTCTGCTTCATACCAAATAACCTTTACATTGTTATTCAGTATATTGTACAAATTTATTGTATCACCTTGTGGATCTTTACGATTAGAGATCCATTTATTGATTGTTTCGTATGCTGTATAGATAAAATGAAAGTCGATGTTTTTATCAGATTCCTTTTTTAGCTCCTCTGTTGATCGATTCTCATTTAGTTTTCCCAAGAATATTTCCGTTTCTGATCGGGTTTCATATGCTATTGAGAAATTGACTTTTGTCATGGGAAGGAATTTCTTTATACAGATCAGTAGAATATAAAGTGTTGTGAGTCTTTGTTGTCCATCAATAAGTTCATACTGGTTTATATTGTTTTTAACAACAATTGGCTGTAAGCAATAATTTTTATGACAGCCATTATTGATGATGTCTTCTAGGAGTAGCGTAACTTCTTCTGTACTCCAGCGATAACCTCTTTGGTATCTTGGAACAAAAAAATCCCCTTTTATTTCTAAAATTCCCTTAGTAGATAAATTCATAGATAGTCGTTTTTAATTAAAAAATGTGTTTTTGTAACTACAACAAAGTTAATGATTAATTTTATGCGGACAATACTCTTGGCAAAATGTAGGGTAAGCCACTTTTAGCTTACCCACACGATACGTTATAGAGCCAATCTTAAAATTAGCTACGTTTGATCCAACTTTTACCGTCATTGGTAGAATAATAAAGCCCTTTTGTTGTTTGAGCTAGAATTTCTTTACCGTTATCTGTTAGCTCTTGAAAATCGCCATAACTACTACCCGAGTAGCGATTTATCCAACTTCTACCATCGTTGATAGAATACTCAAGTTTGTTTGATGCTTTGGGTGAGATTCGAATCATCTCTTTTCCTCGTTTAATTAATTGAGACATATTTGTTATTTATAAATTTCACCTACACTAACGGGTTTCGGTTTCCGACTGTATTAAAAAAGAAAAAGAGCACAGTATCTTCTTTTTCCTATCTTGGTTAGGTGCGACAACGCCTCAATCTGTTATTTTATTGCAAAGTAAAAGACAAGATATGCCAAAACGTTTCATACGTTAAAGTACGGATTTAATATTATGAGAGCCATTGGGACATTTATTGGCAATGTTAATCTGAGATTAATTTTTGCATTTGGAAAGCAGATCATAAGAATATTGTTATTTACGTGTGTCCTGAATTGAATTATCACAAAATTAATTGTAACATAAAACCAATTCGACTAAATAATTACACGCTTGTATGCAATTAAATTCAAAGTGTGCTGAATTTATTGTACTTTTGCTGGTCTAACAATAAATGATTACTCCCAATAATAATGGCAGAAACAGATCGTAAAAAGAGTAAATATACACCCAAAACACCTATCGTAGCCGATATGGGACGTATGCAGCCGCAAGCAAGAGAGCTTGAAGAGGCTGTACTAGGGGCAATTATGCTTGAAAAAGATGCATACTCAATAGTCAGTGAGATTTTGAAACCCGAATGCTTTTATGATAAAGCACACGAATCTATCTATGGAGCTATTGTAGACTTAGCTATGTCTCAGCGCCCAGTGGATATGCTTACGGTTACCGAGCAGCTCAAAAAGCGTGGCGAATTGGAACTTGCAGGTGGGGCATTCTATATTGCACAACTTACAGGTAAGATTGCTTCTACAGCGCATATTGAATTTCACGCACGTATCATTGCACAAAAGTATTTAGCGCGCGAGCTTATTTCGTTTACGGCACAAGTACAAGGCAAGGCTTTTGACGAAACAATAGATGTCGAAGACCTAATGCAAGAAGCAGAGGGTAAGTTATTTGAGATTTCGCAACGTAACGTAAAAAAGGATGTAACACAGATTAATCCCATAATCAAGGATGCGATGGAGCTTTTACAGAAAGCTGCCAATCAGAAAGAGGGTTTGAGTGGTTTACGCACCGGATTTACAGGATTAGATAAAATGACTTCGGGTTGGCAGAATTCCGACTTGGTAATTATTGCTGCTCGTCCTGCGATGGGTAAAACGGCTTTTGTGCTTTCAATGGCAAAAAGTATGTCGGTAAATCATAACATCCCCACAGCCGTATTCTCGCTGGAGATGAGTAACGTACAGCTTGTAAATCGTTTGATTGTCAATGTGTGCGAGATTCCTGGAGAAAAGATTAAAAGTGGACAGTTAGCACCTTACGAGTGGGAACAGTTAGACTTTAAGATCAAAGAACTATACGATGCACCTATATATGTAGATGATACCCCCAGTCTTTCGGTATTTGAACTCAGAACCAAAGCGCGTAGATTGGTACGTGAGCATGGTGTGAAGATTATTATTATTGACTACTTGCAGCTAATGAATGCCAGTGGTATGGGATTTGGTAGTCGTGAGCAGGAGGTAAGTACAATCTCTCGATCGCTCAAAGGATTGGCGAAAGAGTTGAACATCCCCATTATAGCCCTGTCTCAGTTGAATCGTGGAGTAGAAAACCGTCAAGGAATAGAGGGCAAACGTCCACAGCTTGCCGACCTGCGTGAATCTGGAGCGATCGAGCAGGATGCCGATATGGTATGCTTTATACACCGTCCCGAATATTATAAAATCACTGAAGACGAACGTGGTAACTCGCTTATTGGACTTGCCGAAATCATCATCGCAAAGCATCGTAACGGTGCCACAGGAGATGTTCGTCTAAGATTCAAAAGCGAATTTGCTAAATTTATGAATGTAGACGAAGATACCCCTGTACAAGAGTTCTCGTCTAGTATGAACGGAGGAGGAAATGCCCAAATGCCTCCAATCCCAGAAGCAAATAGTGCCGATTTCTTAAAGCAGGTACCTAATAATGAGATGCCTTTTTAAAGGAAAAATGTAAAGATCAGATAGAAATTAAGTATTCTAACTGATGGTAAAGCTAGCTGATTCTACATAGGATGTAAATGCCATGTAGAATCAGCTAGTTATATGTAGAGATTGGCTTGAGATTATATTCAGTTCATTTTTACTCAGTCACAGATTCTGATCAAATAACGAATAACAACTTCTCCGCCACATATAGTTACTGTATATAGTATTCCTACTGTATACCCTTTTAGATTACAAGATACTTTTAATGCTTTAAACATCTAGATTAAGGTCCAAATTAAAAAGATAGTAATAATCACGAGAGCCATACAATAGCGGTAAATTCTGGCTGCTGAGCTATTCCATTAGAATAATTGAAAAATAACAATAAAAACAACTAAACATTTCCTTTTTTTTTCCTATTTTTGAAATCTGAAGCAGTTCACCTATCAATTCAAATATAGTATATGTGTAATAAGTATCTGTTTAATTGAAACATATTTACAACAGAGCTAAATCAAGGCTAATAGAATAGAAAAATTTGCTGCTAATCAGGTCTATATAGAAATGATTCTAATATTAATTAAAACACACAATTAAAATGACAGCAGTAGAGTTAAAGTTGTTAAGAAACGAATTATCTTTTGGTAGTGGCATATTTATACTTATAGCCTCTTTTATCTCATTTGCAGCGCTTATTTTATTATTAATAAACAGTATATCAATTCCTATCTGTGTATTTTTATTAGCTGGTGGAGGTCTGCTCGGATGGGCTATTTCAAAAAATATCAACAAAAAGATAAACCTTGATTTGAAGAATCAAGAAATAAAAAATATTAAACTAAAAGTAGTAAGGAAAGAAACCATCTCAGATGTAGAGCCAGGTAGTGGAAAACTGTACATCCCTATTTTAGGCGATCTATTTCCTAAGCTTTGGGGACAGAAAATGAAACAGATTAATCGCACCGTAATACATACTTCTGATGGAGTGAGATTTGAAATTGGTTCCGAACTAGCCGATACAATTCAAAATGAGACTTGGATAGAATGTCGTTACGCTAAAGAATCGGATCTTTTTTTAGGGGTTACCCCAATTAACTAAGAATAAAAAATGAAACACTACACCAGCATTAAATACCTTCTCTCATCACTATGTATCCTTTCGGGTAATACATATGCACAAGTCAATAACCCTAAACCCAATATCGTGCTTATTTTAGCAGACGATTTGGGTTATGGCGATCTTGGAATAACAGGCAGTAAACAGATCAAAACACCAAACATTGATGCATTGGCAGCAAACGGCGTGTTCTGTAATACAGGTTATGTTACATCAGCTGTATCATCACCCAGTAGGGCAGGGTTAATGACCGGACGCAATCAAGTTGAATTTGGGCATGATAACAATATTGGAGGCAATCAACCCGGATTTGACAGCTCTTTTTTAGGACTTCCTGTTAAAGAACAAACCTTGGCAAACCGACTCAAAAATAGCGGTTACGTTACAGGCTTGATCGGTAAGTGGCATTTAGGTGAGGAGGACCATTTTCACCCCGTTAACCGTGGCTTTGATGAGTTTTGGGGATACTTAGGTGGTGGACACAACTATTTCCCAACAAAAAAAGGAAATGGATATAATACCGATATCATCTGTAACTTTGGAGCAAGCACAAAAGTATCTTATATAACAGACGATAAAGGAGACCAATGTGCATCTTTCATCGACCGACATAAAGAAGAACCATTCTTCCTATTTGCCTCATTCAACGCACCTCATGCACCGCTTCAGGCCAAAGAGTCCGACTTGGCAAAATATAAACATATTAAAGACAAAAGGCGCCGAACCTATTGCGCCATGGTAGACTGTTTAGATGCCAATGTAGCTAAAATCGTACAATCACTGAAAGATAATGGCGTGTACGAAAATACAATCATTTTCTTTCTCAGTGATAATGGAGGACCTACTTATATGACTGCATGTAATGCTCCGCTAAACGGACAAAAAGGGTGTTTGTTAGAAGGCGGGATTCGTGTTCCTTACATCGTATCGTATCCTAAAATGCTTCCAGCCAATACACAATATCAAAATGCGGTATCAAGTTTAGATATTGCAGCCACTAGTTGTGCCCTTGCAGGGGCAGATACAACAGGCTTAGAAGGGGTTAATCTCGTTCCATTTTTAGCAGGAAAGACAGATCAGCAACCTCACGAACTCTTGAAATGGCGATTTACAATCAGTGCAGCTATCCGTTATGGAAACTATAAATTGATTCGCGTACCCGATAGATTTCCGCTACTTTTTGATCTTTCTACAGATATTGGCGAGAAGAAGAACCTTGTGTTTGAGAAGCCTCAATTAGCCGAAAAGCTATTAAAGCAATTAGGTCAGTGGGATATAAGCCTGCCACACCCTGTATTCTTAGAAGGAGCACAATATAAGAAGAGTCAACTCTTAAATTACGATACAGAATTTCAAACAACACAACCCGAAGATTAATAATCACGAATAATAAAATAGGTAAAGATGAAATATCAATCACTGCTTTTAGCATTTGTTTCGACCACTGCATCATTGAATGTGGCTGCTCAAACAGATGATACGGAGCGCCCTAATATCGTTTTCTTTTTAACGGAAGATCTTTCTCCGCACTACTTGAAGCTATTCAATAATCAAGAGCATGGTGCAGCTACACCCAATGTTGAGGCGTTGAGTAAGCAGGGGTATATCTATACGAATGCTTATAGCAATGCCCCCGTTAGTTCGGCAGCACGCACAACGCTTATCACAGGATGTTATGCACCTCGCTTTGGAGGTAGTGCACATCGAAAGATCGAAGCACTTCCAATGCCCGAGGGCTTGCGTATGTTTCCAACCTATTTGAGAGAAGCAGGTTATTTTACCTGCAATGCAGCTAAAACGGATTACAATGTAATATTAGATAGAGATGCGTGGGATATTATGCAGGGTAAGTTGGGCGATTGGCGTAAGCGCAAGGATAAGACTCAACCCTTCTTCTATCAACGTAATTTTGTGAAAACGCATGAGTCGACCTTGCATTTCAACGAAAAAACATATCAAGAGAAGCCAACAAAGAACAATCCCGATAGCGTATATATACACCCTTATCTGCCTGATACAAAATTAATGCGCTACACCTACGCCACATTTTACGACAGAATAAAAGATTCTGACGATGAATTAGGGCAATTGGTTCAGATGCTTAAAGAGGATGGCGTGTTGGATAATACATTTATCTTCTACTTTGGTGATAATGGTGGATCGCTTCCTGGAACAAAAGGGTATACGGACGATATCGGTCTGCACGTGCCACTTGTTGTTTACGTTCCCGACAAATGGAAAGAGAAGATGCCACAAGCATTGGGAACTGTAAATAAGAGTATCGTTTCATTTATGGATTTAGGACCTACGGCGCTAAACTTAGCAGGCGTAACAATTCCTAAGCAGATGGATGGCAAACCGATACTTGGCAAAAATGCTGTAACCAAGCAAGATCGCACTTTTTGTTATGGCGACCGCTTCGACGAATTGTATGCCTTTAACCGCATCATGCGCAAAGGTAACTACCGTTATGCCCGCAACTATCAGCCCTATCACCCACAATCACTGTATGCCCTATACCGCTATAAGCAAATGGCTTTTAAGGAGTGGAAGGCATACCATGAAGCAGGGAAACTGAACACGCTGCAATCCTCTTTCTTTGAAGATTTTGGAACAGAAGAGTTGTACGATTTGGCGAAAGATCCGCTGGAGATGCACAACCTTGCCAACGAAAAACAGTATAAGCAAGTGTTACAGGGTTTACGATCCGAATTAGATACTTATTTAGTAGAGCAAGCAGATTTAGGCTTTTTCCCCGAAACCATTATTTTGGAACAAGGAATGGAGAACCCAGACAACTTCGGCAATAAGAATCGTACACGTATAGCACGCTTTCAGCAGGTGGCGAATTTGCAATTAACATCTTTCGGCAAAGCAAAAAAAGAGTTGAAGCAGGCTGTAACGGCTAACGATTGTGTAGAGCAGTGGTGGGGATTAACTTCGTGTGCATTTTTTGGTAACGATGCAAAAGCATTCAAAGCAGAAGCAACACAGCTTTTAAAGCACGAACGATCGTTTGTGCAAGCTAGAGCGCTGGTGTTTTTGGCTCACTTAGGTAAACAGTTTACACGCAAAGAGATACTTCCTATCCTAAGCCAGACCAAAACTACTGCCGAGGCTTTACTTGTTTTAAACGATTTAGCCTATCTTGTTGAGGGTGGTTTATTGTCGCCATTTGAATTAAATGAAGCGGATATTCCTTTCAAATCTCAAATGATTGCATGGCGAATTACTTATCTAAAGCAGCTACTGAAAGAAAAATATGCTAGCAAAGATACAACAGAATTATTACAATTTTGATATATAAATTTATATGGCAAAAATAAACAGATGTTACAATACTTAAAATAAATGAGGTAGATTATATTTCGCTAACAGATATTGCAAAATATAAATCAGATGATCCAAGTACTGTAATTGGGAACTGGTTACGAAATCGAAACACTATCGAATATTTAGGTATTTGGGAAACTTTATACAACCCTAATTTTAAACCCCTCGAATTCGAGGAGTTTAAAATTGAGGCAGGGTTAAATGCTTTTACTCTCTCTCCACAAAAATGGATATTAAGCACTCATGCAATAGGAATAACATCTAAATCGGGAAGGTATGGGGGCACATTCGCTCATAAAGATATAGCATTCAAATTTGCAAGTTGGATATCTGTTGAGTTCGAATTGTACTTTATTAAAGAGTTTCAACGGCTCAAAAAAGAGGAGCAAAAACTAATAGGTTGGTCTGCTAAGCGAGAACTAGCAAAAATAAACTACCACATCCACACCGATGCTATAAAACAAAACCTTATTCCTGTAGAATTGACTTCTAAACAGATGTCGATTGTATATGCTTCAGAAGCAGATGTATTGAATGTTGCACTGTATGGTATTACAGCAAAACAGTGGAGAGAAGCTAATCCTGATTTAAAAGGTAATATGCGTGATTATTCAAGCATTAATGAGCTAATATGCCTTTCGAATATGGAGAATATCAACGCTGTATTGATAAATGAAAATATCTCTCAGCATGATAGACTACTAAAACTAAATACTATTGCTATTCAACAAATTAGAATACTGACAGAGGTTGAAAATAGAAAGTTATTGAAATGAATATAATATTGTTTGTTTCAAATTTAGCGAAAAATGACATAGTATATATTCAAATGAAAGAACGAGAAGCATACACACTAATCCGTGTATGCTTCTCGTTCTTCTTGATATAGGTCATAAAACTTATGATGTAGTGAGATAATTTTTATGACCTATTATTTGTAAAATAAGATAGAAATGATTATTATTGTGCTGAAAACAAATTTAGCAATAATTACAAATAGCTCTGGATAGCAGTCGCCTATTATACGAAATATAAAGCAACTAAAGATTATGAAAAAAGAGATGGATTTTTTAAGATCTGAAATTGAACAAACTATGAGACGAGCAGGAACTGAATCAATACCACAGCGAAGTACTTCTGGAATAGATTGGGGTTTTATGTTTCACAAAGAAGATATGATACAAGCAATATATGATGAGTGTCGATATAATATAAAAAGCTGGGGAGCGACAAACATTGTATCTGATTATAGAAATACTATAATTGGAATTACATTATATTTTGAGAGTGAAAAAGAGCGAGATAGAGATACTATTATTCAGTTCTTTAAAAGATTACCTTCGACAATACAGAAATTGATTATAAATGAATGTAAAAATAAAGGGTTATACGCAATAGAGTTGCTTTTTATGGATATCCCAGACTATGGTAAAATAAGTGATTTTGAGCGAAAAACGGAGATTGTAGTTATGGAATTGATGAAAATTTCGGATAAAACATCAACACGACATAAGCCTAGAGAAGAAAATCCTACCATAGTATTTGCCACACCATCAGTTATCACACCTTTAAAAAAGAGCGTATTTATAACATATTGTTGGGAAATAGATGATTCTAGTCACAAAACTTGGGTTCATAAGTTGGCGAAAGACTTGCAAAATGCAGGATTTGATATTATTATAGATATAAAGCAATCCTTGGGAACAGAAATCAATAGGTTTATGGAGCAAACAATCAAAAAGGCTGATAAAGTTTTGATTATTGCCACACCCGAATATAAAAAAAGAGCAGATGATAGAGAAGGGGGAGTGGGTTATGAAACGACCCTTATTACAAATGATTTGATTAATGAACAAAATAGAATAAAATTTATTCCTCTAATAAGAA
>CAMQTD010000060.1 GCA_947036995.1 uncultured Parabacteroides sp. | reverse complement strand
GATATGTCGTGGATGTTTAGTGGCTTCCCGGGCAATGGTAATATCAGCAAGTTCAATGGAGATATTAGCCAATGGGATGTGTCGAATGTGACTACTATGGCGGTGATGTTTAGGGGCAGCCCGTTCAACGGAAATATCAGCCAGTGGGATGTGTCAAATGTGACGGATATGTCGTGGATGTTTAGAGAAGGCTCCTTTAAGGGAGATATCAGCCAGTGGGATGTATCGAATCTCGAAGCCGGTAAACTGCCAGAACCCCGCTAATTCAATTAAATGATGCCAGTCTAGGCTCCATGTAATTGCAAATAAACGTAGCAACGTCAAGCTCACCGACAACAGCTGCATCCTCAGTCAAGAAATCATGGCTCTTCGTTAAATTTTCTCATTTGGGATCCAACAGAGCCACAAGCAATCCGTCCCCACGCCTTCCAAGGCTACGCTACATAGTTCAGTTACGGCTTTGACCTGTCCAAGAACGTGAAGGAACTCTACAGCAGCTTAGGCAGGCTAGCAACAACTTATGATTACTTACCCTTTGGTGAAGTTGCCGTAACAGGAAGCAAGAAATCGCCATTGCAATGGGGCTCAGAAGTCTATGACTCCGAACTCGCCCTTGTCTACTACAACTTCCGCCACTACAACCCACAAGATGACCGCTGGATCAATCTCGACCCCATTGGTATAAAAGAGGACTCAACTTGTACGGCTTTATCGGGAATAGTGCGTGGATGATGGACGTATTGGGTAAGGTTGCAATTGTGCCCACTCATGTTGCAACCGCTGTATCTGGTAGCGACTATGCTAGACAAAATTGGCATATTGAAAAAGATGCACAGGATGCTACTTTGGTAGGACTTGGCATACAATTGATCGGAGTAGGGGTAATGTCATCGCATATGGCACGATGTTTAGCTATACACTCCGCGTATAAGCACCTCAAATGCCTAACATGTCATAAAGGCTGTATGACATGTTCATCAGTAAGAACTAAGTTAGCCTGTTTTAGTGCGCTGGCAGCAGGAAGAGGCGCATTTATAAAAAATAAATGCGATTATGTTTGGTATGGAAGTCAACGGAGAGGTGTGAAAAAGGCAGTAAAAGGGCATAACGATGCATTAAAATATGCTCTTGGAGGTGTAACAAACTGTAAAGTTGCACTTTTGAAGTGTATAAAGTAATATGATTTTATGAAAGAAGAACTCCCTACATACGTTGATATAAATCCCTTTGGTCATCGTGATTTAGATGGTCATGATGCAGCTAGGAAGTTTCTTGGCGTTGACAAGCAGACTGCTTATAAAATGTTTGATGATAACTTGTTTTTTTATTCTGAAGATCTAGGGAATATGGGAGAAGACGCATTTAGATATTATTCAGGCGCTTTATATGATTATACTACATATTTAAGTCAATCTTCCTCATGTGAAGCGGATGAATTTTTATCGCACTGCGAAGATATTTTATCAATTTTTAGACTTAGGAAAATTTATCATGAAAATTCTAACTACGCTAATGATCCCTACAAATCTATTTGTAATATATGTATCCAAAAATTAGAAAAAACCCAAACTCATGCTCGAGAGTTTATCCTTAATTCTACGCTTTATCTATACGCAGAAGAAGATATAAATAAAATGATATTGGAATTTAAATCTATTCCTCAAGCAAAAACACCCATGAACTGGTACACCAAAAACAAACAGCATTGGAGATACCTCCTAAACATTCCTCAACGCTTTGACGTACCCGAACTCAACTTAGGTGAAATTGATGTTTACAGCTTAAATCAAGAACCCCTTGCCCGATCAGCAAAAGGCATGCTCACCATCTACGCTGGCTACAGCTGGGACGGCTACACAGGTATAGGACGATCCATAGAAACTGACGGCACTGTCAAAGCCAGTCTTCTCCATGACTTTCTTTACCAATTCGCAGAACAACAACACGACCAAGAAGCATTCACCCAATGCCAAGCTGACAAAGCCTATAGACGATACCACCCCCTCTGGGCACGCCTCCCATGCTACATAGGCGTAAGACTCGCAGGCTGGCGATACTTCGGAGGCAACGAACACTCACTTATTATCAAATACAGAACACCAAAATAAAGTTAATGCCCCTCCATCTCTCCTACAGCGACTTCTGGACATCCTTTCAAGATGTGGCCTCTTTGACGATATTCTCAAAGAGCTAGGCGTAGCCTGTAGCGAAGACTTTTCTCAAGCTCGATACCTCCTCTATGCCAATTTAGGAAAACGCCATCAAGCATTCACGGTATCAAAATCTTTTACTCAGCTGAATCCATCCTGCCAGGAAATGGAATCTAGATTCCAAATGCAAGTGCAATTAAAAACAGCATAAAGTTCTGACGATCCGTTCGAGGAGTGTTGACTCTCCAATGCGTCTACCCGCCTCTTTGCGGCTAAGCAAAGTACAAAGCATTCCATCCATAAACACGGCTTGACATCAGCTCAGGCCACGCGCTATACTAGCAACAAGCAGAACATCGCGTCAAGGCACCGTACGAAACGATAGCTTCGCGTACTTAACCTTAATAACTAGCTTTTATGAACCATAATAACACAACAGAAAACTCAAATAGTAATAATTCTCCGTTTGAATTAACTCTTGATGAAACTTTGATTTGGGAGGGTCGGCCATGCGTACACCTGCTCATGCGAAAAATTTGGATTAAGTGTATTTTTGGTAGTAGCCTTATTCTGATTTTAGCCTATCTATGGAAAGTCGGTATGCCGATTTCCATTCAAAAATATATCCCTGATGAGTTATTGAGCTTCATCACTTCAGCCCCTTGGGTTTCTTCTCTTCTCTTTGTGTTTGGGCTTGCTAATGCAGCTTTCCCTTTGCTCCATAAACGGGAATACAATAACACCCGTTATATAATCACAAATAAAAGAATAGCCTTAATCTCGGCGTCAAAGGAAGTAATGGAATGGGAAAAGGATGATTTTCTCAATCAAGCTCAATTAACGCAACATTCGAAAGATTGGGTTAGTTTAACTCTTTGGCATGACGTGGATGATAGAGCGCATAAAGCAATGTACGCAAATCAAGCTCAATTAACGCAACATTCGAAAGGTCGGGCTAGTTTAATTATTAGGCATGGCATCAATGATAGAGCGCATAAAGCAATGTACGTGAAAATTGGGCTAGAGTACATCCCTTCAGATGTTTATGATGAAATTAAACATTGATAAACAATGTTTCATAGAGCGCGTGAAAGTGAATAAATAAGAAATGAAAACCATAGCATACATAACACTTTCTGTATTTTTCATCATCAGCGGAAGTTTGGTTACTTTCGCACAATGTCCAGCACAATCTTCACAGGAAATGTTGTTAGCCGTGGAAATTGTCGACATCTCCGACTTTCGTGATACTTATGTCGATGGAAGTTCTGAACAGGCATTAGTTTTTCATTGTGAATACGGCAATCAAAAAGACAAGAAAGAGATATTAGTTACGGTCTCACCATCCTATGATCTAAAGCTCAATAAGGGTGATACCATGAAGCTGAGACTAGATGATACTGCCCCTTATATTGCATATTTAGAATATAAGGGGAAGAGTATTCGTGTTGTTATACTGAATAAAAACGCATTAGGTAACTAAAGTAAGAAATGTAACTGGCTGGTTAACTTGTAAATAGCTGCGTAGATTCAAATTATAAGTTCAATAAAATATCGCTTCTTTTACACTGCAATTAAACGCAGCATAAAGTTCTAACTATCAGATCGAGGCGGGATGATTCTTCTATGAGTCAGCCCGCCTCTTTGCGTCTCCATACAATACAAAGCATGCCCTCAGTAAATGCAGCTGGACGTCTACACCAAGCTATCAATAAATGGATCTGGCTCCATATAACGAAAAAAACTTATTGCCATATGATGAGATTTGCTTATAATGCTACAAATACCTACCTTACACGTAAATGAATAACCTTACAAAAATTATTTTATCTCTCAGCCTCTGTGGCAGCTGTGCTGCCCAAGGGAGCAGCATCACCATCAATAAGCCAAGCAGCAGCGAGCAATCAAGCAGCTCCACTCCAATAGAACAATCAATCCCATCGAGCCCGAAGATCAAGATGAGCAAGGTGAGCGTTAGTATCAGCTCAATTAGTCCTCAAGAACTGACGCGTGGCAAAGCCGTAGACATCAGTAACGTTGATAAAGAAGTTCAGCGCTACCTTATGTTGAGGTCATCTGTACGACTAGTTCAAATGTCTAAAGATATTGTAGGCTCAGAAAGCTCGATAGATATCTTAGCAACGATGAAAAGAATGTACATTCTTGCAAATAAAATATCGTCAAGCAAACTGCCAGCTGACTACCAAGCATACATTCAAGAAGAGAATAAAATCATCGAGGATGCTATTAAAGATTTAGAAGTAGCAATGAAAGCACTTGAGCCTGATGACCAGGAGGGCATTGCTGGTGTCATGATGATGTCTATGTTTAAGTATGCTCCACGCAGTGAAGCAAATAAGAAAAAGCACCCCGAGCCAGATCGTATCATCAAAGGGCTCTCTGGCCCTATGAGCATCTACAAAACATTTGAATTAGAAGAGCGCGTTGATGCCTTCAAGAAGAAAGTACGTGATTCTGGCGAGAGTGACGAAATGGTCATTGAGTCACGCTGTATGAAGGTTGCCGCCAAAGCACTGCGTGCTAAGGCTAAAAATCTCTAAAGAAAACAACTAGAGTTTAACTCTATGAAAACAAAAAATGCAAAACGAATGATATATTCTTACCCGCTAGGTGGCTTCACGCCTGCTTGAATAGACCAACTAGGTGGCAACACAGCCACTCACGAGAGTAATTAAATACTGCTTCTTTTTAAACCTAGCATAAGGTTCCAATTATTCGCTCAAGGCGGGTAGACTCAGTAATGCGTCTACCCGCCTATTTGCGTCTAAACACAATACAAAGCATGCCCTCAGTAACCGCGGCTTGACTTCCACCCCAAGCTATCAATGTAATCAATGAGCGCCCATGTAATGCTTAGGGCTAAGAGAACTCCATGTGAGGTCTGTGAAGAACCTTCTCGCAAGGTGGGGCGTAAAATACGCAAGCGAAAGCAGGGCTAAAGCGACAGAACCTGCGTTAAAATAGATTTTGTCCACTTGAAGCAATTTTCTTGTTTCAAGTGGACAAAATCAAAATAATATACCAATTTTAAGATCAAAAAGAGCGTATATACAGAGCTCGATTTTTCAGTCAAAAAGGGTACTTGCATTTAGAGGCTACTCAACTTAAAGTCGCAGGCGGCCCATTTAAGGCAACTCGGGCAAGCCAAGTTCCCTCAAAAATTCATTATGACGAAGTCTTGCTTTATTTATAACTTGCTGGATATCATTTAAATTTTTGTTAACTTCGGCAAGGTCAATAATTTCTTCTTCCTTTGCCGTACTAACATATCTTGAAATGTTTAGATTGTATTCGTTTTTTTCTATCTCCTCCATGGAGACGCGTCGTGAATACCTATTTTCTTCTTTTCGATATTGATATGTTTCTACTATTTTATCTACATGATCAGGTGCGAGTGCATTTTGGCGTTTGCCCTTGTCAAAATATTCACTTGCATTGATAAATAAAACATCATCTTTCCTTTTGCATTTTTTAAGTACAAGGATGCATACGGGAATGCCTGTTGAGAAGAAAAGACTTGCTGGCAGTCCGATGACTGTATCAATATTCCCATCTTTGAGCAATTTCTCTCGAATTTTTGCTTCTGCTCCTCCTCTGAATAAAACGCCATGAGGCAAAACAATTGCCATCGTGCCATCATCACTCAAAAAGTGAAAACCGTGGAGTAAAAAGGAAAAATCAGCTGCCGATTTTGGGGCAAGTCCATAGCTTTTAAAGCGGAAATCTTCTGCCAGTATTTCGTTTGGCTCCCAGCGATAGCTAAAGGGAGGATTGGCGACGACTGCATCACATTCTAGCTTTTTAGCTGGATTCATTTCGCTTAAAATATCCCAATCGTTAAGCAATGAATCACCGTGGAAGATTTGAAACTCGGTGTCCTTAAGTCCATGAAGCAACATGTTCATGCGCGCAAGGTTATAGGTTGTGATGTTTTTTTCCTGCCCATATATTTGTCCGATACGATGAGGGCCTAGCTGATTTTTAACATTGATAAGAAGCGAACCTGAGCCACAAGCAAAATCCAGAACATTTTTAAGCTGTGTCTTTTGCCCTGTTTTGGGGGCTTGGCTATCCAATGTGACGATGCGAGATAAAATAGTTGAAATTTGCTGAGGAGTATAGAACTCTCCCGCTTTTTTACCCGAACCCGCGGCAAATTGCCCAATCAAGTATTCGTAGGCGTCGCCTAAACTGTCGTGCTCATTAGAAAAATCTTCCAAGCCTGCTGCAATTTCAGCGATGATTAAACAGAGCGTTTTATTACGACGATCGTAATCCTTGCCCAGCTTATCAGAGTCAAGATTCACTTCGGAGAATAATCCGCGAAATGCACTATCAAATGATTCATTTTCAATAAACTTGAAAGCATCTTGTAAATTTTTTAAAAGGCAGTCGTTTTGCGTGCGTGCCAATTCAGATATATTGCTCCAGAGATAGTGTGGTTTGATTACAAAATGAACCTTGCGGCGCATTTGTTTTTCAAATGTATCCACTAGGTCTAAATTTTCAATATACCAAAGCACAAGCGGGCTTAATTTTCGACTTGCAAGCAAGGCGTTATTTTTCTCTATGTAACTCTTTTTTACATCTTCTTTTAAAGATTGCTTCTCGAAATAAGCTTCTATTTTTTTCTCTAATAACTTAAGTAGATCATCCTGATTGCTTTTTTCTAACTCTTTCTCACATTTTATGTAATCACTCCCAAGCTCTTTTTTAGCAGCTTCTTCATAGGTATCTGAAATATAGCGCAAGAAAAGGAAAGAGAGCATATAATCACGGAAGTCATCCGCATTCATAGCTCCACGCAATGTGTCAGCAATTCCCCACAGGGTTGCACCTAATTTTTTTTGTATATCTGTCATGATTTTTCGTATCTATCTTTATTTAAATAATTCTGGGTTAAATCGATATATAGCCATATATCGATTTAAAATATCCTTTAAAATATCTTTATTATCCTGCACCATTTCCACGGGCTCAAACAATGAGTAAGCTCCATGGCTGAGTATATTCACATACCGAATGCAGGTATTTTCTTCAAGCTCTTTTTCATCAGGCGTCTTTTTATCTAACTCCTCATTATTTTGTCTAATACACTGACTAAAATCTTTATACCCATGAAATGATGCTGATTTTTCGAGAATATTACGTAAAATATTAAAATGATAAGTATAGAGTTTCCCAGTACGTACAGCGACAGTAAGCTCTTTAATTAAAGAAACGTGGTTAAAAAATGGAGTATCACTAGTATCTCGAATAAGATAGTTATTTAACTCTTTATTCTTTGATAAAAAAAACTTCCTCCCTTTTTCTTTTTTCAGCTCATTAAACATGACGTTAAAAAACAAGGTGTGGTGAGAGGAAATAACTACCTTAATTTGCATCTCCTCCTTTTCGGATGCCGTTTTCTTTCCCTTTAATAAACCAGCCAAGTGACACGCAACAGCAATGGCATTGTTGTCATCCAATGACGAGATAGGGTCGTCAATATAAATATATTTCACCCAATTATATGCTTCAACTTTATCCACGACAAGCTCGATGATAGCCAAAAAGAAGCACCATATAAAAATATTTTCTTCCCCTCGAGAAATTTTAATGTTATCAATTTTATCTGTCCTGTTTTCTTTTGTCACTTCCCGTGAAAAACTGACAAAGTATTCTTCATAATTAATAATAAAATCAAAATCGGTATATCTATTTAGCAATGTACGAATACGACTTTCCATTTCCAGCTCGCTTAAACCAGCAAAAAAACGAGAATCTCTATTGAAATTTAATCGTCGATCTAAATCTCGATCTAAATCGTTATCCCAAGTAAAAAGATCTTCTGTAAAAGCATTGTAATAAAGAGTATCTGTAATTTTTTCTTCTGATTCTATGCTGGATTGTTTTCCTAAATCCTTAAATGCACCAGAAAGCCTAGTTTTACCTGTTCCATTGTACGCAAATAAAAGGATATAGTTTTCCCCTTTTTTTGATAATAACTCTCTAAAATATTTCGCTATATCAATTTCGCTATTAAAAATATCGTTTGTGATTTTTTCAGGAGCTTTACTACTCATACATTTAACTTTTCAAGAGCTGGAAGCAAGCCTTGCATTAAAGCTTTTTTATGCATTTTTAATCCCTCGACTTTTTCAGTTTGGGCGAATATAAGACTATCTGAACTAGAAAGAAAATTAGAAATTTTTTGTTGCTCTTCTTTATTTTCTGGAAAGACTATTGATAGACCTCTTAAATCTGAGCCATAAATTCTCGTAATAGTAGTCGAGCTGAGTTTCGCCCAATTTTCATTGCCCAGCAAATTAAATAGCAACTCATTCGTCACTTCTAAAGATGGATTATCAATCCACACAATATTTGAATCTTGATAATATGCATCTTTACCATCATAAGGCACGCATTTACCAACTGTACCACTACAAGTAATTAAAATTTCGCCAGTTTTGGGGTAATTATATTTAAATTTAAAATCATCAAAAAGCTCTTGGCTAATAAATGCATCAGGTATTCCCCCTAAAGTTCCAATTTTATAGAAAGGCACACCATCATTTTGATTGGTATCATAAGAAAAAATGCGTTTACACATTAAAATATTAGCAAATTGTCCAAGCTTTTTATTTTGCCACTCACCAGTATCCCTAAACTCAGGGAATCGCCATTCAGGTACAGTTTTACCCTCAGCAGGGAATAATTTTTGCATTAAGCCTTTTTTGTGTGTTTTGAGAGCATCGAGTTTTTTATCTTCGGCTGCGATCAGGTCATCCAGAGAAGATAGACAGTCAGCAATTTTCTGTTGTTCATCTTTAAGCGGGAGTTTAATCAACAACAACTTAATGATTTCTGCATTTAAATTTTTTATCCCGCCACCTGCTGCAGCATTTAGAAAATATTTTTGACTTTCATTTGACAATATAAAATAGTAAAGATAATTAGCGATAATAAAGTCTTTAATTTCAGTTACAGCAATCCAACCATCATGAATGCAGGTTTTAATTTTTAAAATATAAGGTCTACCAAAACTCATGGAATTTGACATTATCAAATCACCTGGCTGCACTTCTCTAGTTTTAGAAAATGCTTCTTTTACTACCTTGGTTGATGTTTTGTATATATATTTAGCCTCTTTATTAACATCACCTATTTTAAGCCAGTTTAACCCATTAATATCATTAGTTAAAAAACTATCAATAGGGCGAGGAGATCCACCACGAAGAATTAATGATAGCTTACCTAAACAATCACTCTTCCAGTCACCACTATCCCTAAACTCAGGGAACCTATATTTTGGCACTAAGGCCGTTTCATCAATTTTACTCATATGCATTTAATCCCATTATATTACGTCCGCATGCAAGTTTATTCAACAATGGAATTAAAGCAGCCATCAGTTCTAACTCCTTCGCAGCTCTCTCTCTCCAACTAAGTTCCAACGGCTCTAATAAATCACTCAGTTTCTCACCGTCAAATATCATGCACCTCATAATTTCATCGACAAAGGCTTGCAATGAGCTAGGGGTGATGCCGTGTGCGTTTGCTATTGTGGTCATTTCTTTCCCTGCTTGTTCCGCTTTAAATTTTTCGTAACCTTCTCTTATGGATTTTTCATCCAAAGCTTTACCAGCTTCAAGCGTCTTGATATAATCGGCAATGTCGTCATGCTCCTCCATCATGTTTGACGTAGATCGCAATAATTCAATGAGCTGATTACGGTTCATTTTTTCTTTTTTGGGCTGATCAAGTTGCGTATACTTAGAAATCAGCGACATGATATAGTCATAGTCTATAATGGCAGAGGAAAAGAGAATAAATTCAAAATCGAGCTGATTCTCTACAGAGTCTTCATTCAGCGTATCCTCATCCTCAGCATCTTTGCCGTTTTGAACTTTTAGTCTTTGCGCCGTTTCGATATATGCACCACGGAATGCGCGCAACGTGTCTTCGGGCAATAGCTCCTTGATTTTTGCCTCTTGCTCTTCTGTGATGTCGGTGTATTGGTCAAGTTGCGTTTTAAGGCGTTGCACCTCTTTAAACTTATTAATAAATTCACCACGTGCTCTATCGCCCTTTAGATTGCTGACTTGCTCAGGCTTACACTCCAGCCCACGAGATATCATGAACTTTTCAAGTTCCGCGACTGCATCAGCTAATTTATCTAGAACAACAGGTGCAGGGTCAACGAGCCAAATTTCTTTTGCTTTCTCACTATTTTCTTTGCCAGAAAAAAGCGTAATCGCTTCATCAACCTCTTTTTCTAGCCCTCTAAAATCAAGAATATTCCCATAAGGTTTTGTGTCGTTTAAAACGCGGTTTGTTCTCGAAAAAGCTTGGATCAATCCATGTTGCTTCAAATTCTTATCGACATATAAAGTATTGAGATACTTAGAATCAAAGCCCGTTAAAAGCATATCGACAACGATGGTAATATCAATCTTGTTTTCACGCGAATAGTCTTTATTAGAATATTGTTGATCTTTGATACGTTGTTGCACGTCTTGGTAATATAAATCAAACTCATTGATACTATGGTTTGTTTTGTACTGCTTATTATAATTATCAATAATGTTTTTTAGAGCATCTTTTTTCTTTTCTGGATCTTGCTTGTTATCGGCTTTTTCTTGAGGAAGGTCTTCTTGAAGTTGTTGGACATCTTTGTTCCCCTCGGCAGGGGGTGAGAAAACACAAGCAATATTCAATGGCTTAAAGTTCTCATCTTCCCTATTTTTTAAATCCTCTTGCAGTGACGTAAATAGCTCAAAATATGCTATTGCGTCATTGATGGAAGCCGTGGCAAAAATGGCATTGTAGCGCCTGTTATTTGTAGCGGCATCATGCTTCGATAAGATGGTCTCGATGACTGCGTTTTTACTCACGATAGCTGCACCTTTTGTCTCCTCATTGGCTTTAAAATAATCAATATGAAAGCGCAATACATTACGGTCATCAATCGCATCCGTGATTGTATAAGCATGTAATTCTTTTGAAAAGACATCTTTTGTCGTAACGTAAGAGCCAAGTGTATCATCGACTTTCTTATAGCTAGCGTTTTCTTCGAAAATTGGAGTTCCCGTAAAACCAAAGAGTTGAGCTTTTGGGAAAAAGCTCTTAATTGCATCATGGCTATCGCCAAATTGAGAGCGATGACATTCATCAAAAATAATGGCCATGCGCTCCCCACTTAAATTTACTAAGCGCTCTTTATCGGTTGAATTACCTTTTCTCTTTTTCTCTTGGTTGCGTTTATTGTTCTCATCGAGGGCAATGCCTAGTTTTTGAATAGTCGTAACGATGACCTTGTCTCGATAGTCATCGGAGCTGAGGCGTCTGACTAAGTTTTCTGTATTCGTGTTTTCTTCAACACAGCCTTCTTGAAATTTATTAAACTCTAATCGGGTTTGCCTATCGAGATCTTTTCTATCAACAACAAACAAACATTTTTTAATATCTTCATTATTCTTCAAAAGTGTTGACACTTTAAAAGATGTTAGTGTTTTACCGCTTCCTGTTGTATGCCAAATATAGCCATTGCCACGATCTTGCGCAATACAGTCCATAATTGCTTTAACGGCATAAATCTGATAAGGGCGCATAATCATGAGTTTTTGCTCACTAGCCACCAGTACCATATATTGGCTTATCAGCTGCCCAAGGGTACATTTTGGCAAGAATCCATCAGCGAATTGATAAAGGTCTGATATTTTATTGTTTTTCTCATCAGCAAACTCATATATTGGCAAAAATCGTTCATCAGCATCAAAGCAAAAGTGCGAGTTTTTGTTGTTGGCAAAATAATATGTTTTTGTTTGATTGCTGACTATAAAGAGCTGCATAAAGCATAGAAGCGAGTTTGTATAACCGTTTCCTGGATCGTTTTTGTAAGTTACGATTTGCTCCATTGCTTTTTTTGGTGTAATTTGAAGTGTTTTCAATTCCACCTGAACAACAGGAATCCCATTGATGAGGATGATGACATCATAGCGATGATAGCTATTCTCCGTATTTATACGAATCTGACGAATAACTTCAAATGCATTTTTGCACCAATGCTTAGTATTGACAAGTGTATACTGCAAAGGGGTGTCATCGTCACGCCTAAATGTATTTGTCTCGCGTAATCTCTTTGATGCGGCGAATACATCATCTGTAATGATTTCATCTCTAAGGCGTGCAAATTCAGCGTCGCTTAATCGTACTCTATTTAGCGTTTGAAAATGCTTTCGGAAATTTGATTCAAGGCTGGCTTTATCTTTAACATTTTCGAGATAGTGGTATTTTAAATTCTTAAGCTTATCGATGAAAGCGTCTTCTATTTCATTTTCCTTTGTCACTATTGATAATCTTTCTGTGGTCTTGTAATAAAATATAAGCGCCCTCGTTATGTGGTAGGGCTTCGTTCCCTCTTATTTTCGCCTATTTGTAGACAAAAATCAAACATAAAGTTTCCTGCCCAAGATTTCTTGAGAGATAACTTTATGTTTTGATGCCCGTTTTCTTGTTTCCGCTATTGATGCTAGAACGAAAGTTCGGTTTTGGGCTTTATTCCCACTCGATGGGATGCTGGGGGCTTGGTCGAGATGTCGAAGATGCCGCGCCCTTCGTGAAGCTTCGGTTTGAGGCTGCGAGGAGCAGTTCTAGGCTCTGGGACTCTATAATGCGTCAGCTCGTCGCTTCGTGTCTAAAGACAATACAAAGCATACCATCTGTAACCGCGGCTTGACTTCTACCCCAAGCTTCCGCTATACTGACAACCTGATTAACAAATTAAGAGAAATAGTATGAAATATGTCCTTTATCATCTTACATTATTATGTATAAGCATCGGCTTTGTATCACAAAATTGTTTTGCCAGTGAGATTGCTGACATCACTATTAATGCAGTAGATCATCAGAATTCTGATCAACTTACTTTTTATTTCAACGATGAGATATTTATGGGTTATGCTACATTATACATAGCACGTACGGCAATTTCATGTCCACTGGAATTTAAAAGTTATGAGGAAGCACTAAGATTCAGGGTTAAGATGCTCAGGAGTGAGTCTTACCAAGTATTAAGTCAGCCTAATATAGATTTGATTAATGAAGCTATTAAAATTACTGAAGACAAACAAATAAGTGGAAGCGATCTTAAGGGGAAGTTGATTTCTTTAGAAAAAACATACCCTACAGCGTATCCATTTATTACGGAAATTATTGAATTGCGATCTGCTGTTGATAAAAGATCCAACTGTGAAATAACCTTTCATAATTTTCTCATGAAAACATCTAGATTTTTTCACAGTATTGAATCAAACCAAAAATTACTTGATCTCTATCTTGCGATTACAGCCGTGACATTAAGAGAGCATATAAACAATGAGGCATACAAGATGCAGGGTGTGAGCTTGATCTCTGATTATAATTTGAAAACAAATTATGTGGAACTCGCAGAACATCAATTAGAATACTATAAAAGCTTATTGACCAATCCTAAATATGATTTTTTTGATGATTTCATGCATGAGGCTATCCCCGTATTAGATAAATATCTCTTAAAGCTCAATGAAACAGTAGAGAAAAAGAAGCAATTGCTCATATACGCACAAATGCAAACAGAGCTTTTTCGACTGTGTTGGAAATACCCATCAACAAGTGACATCATGTATTATCCTTATATGGGGTCCTAGACTTTAAATGGAAGTACCATTTTTCACTCAAACAGCATAAGCAGTCGCCCCTCACGAGAGGACGGTTCCACAGCCCGTACAGCGCCCCTGCGCGACATGCGCGATGAGTCCCCTGTCTACTTGCTATCCTAGAGTTACGATCCCATAGCTCGCTGAGCAAGCTTCGCAATCAATAAGAAATAGTTCTATGATGAAAAAAACACTAATAGCAGTTCTATGTTTATCTCAAGTCGTGTATTCTGAAGTCACATTTCATAAAATATCAGGAGAAGCTGACTTAGTTATTGAGTTAAGCCGAGGTGGATTGAAAAATATTCTACTTGAATGTAAGGATATCGCAAAAAACATGTATGATTGCCAAGGTGAATACGATGTAAGAATCCGTAAAGGTGTAGAAAAGGGGGAGTCATACACCTCCGCCCAATCAGGAGAACGTAAACTCTTTACAAAGGATGACCCCAATAGAATTGTCATCATCATTGAACCCGTGGTGAATAGGAGACGTCCGATATCGATGAAAGGGGGTGGATGGTATGACTTTTATTTAGATGAAACAAATATTTCAATCGAAGGTTTTACAGGATATAAATAACGCCTATAAAATAGGTACGCAGAGTCAAATTGCAAGTGCAATTAAACATAGCATAAAGTTCTGATTGCTCGTTTGAGAAGGGGTGACTCTTTAATGAGTCACCCCGTCTCTTTGTGTATGTTTAGAATATTTTAAGCCACTAGTAGATCATTCATGGCTCTCTTCTCTCAGCTTATTAATATTCATCAAAGAACGTGGCTTGACTTCAGCGCGCCGCATGTGCTATGGTGATACCTAATGAAACGCCTCCATACTCAAAGCGTGCCAAACAGCAATAACGATGCCACAGCCAGCGCGCTAGAGGGCTACACGACTGCGCAGCACGATCAGATCGGAGGCATCCATGCCTCCACGCGTCAATTGACAGCCACAGGCATCATCTGCCCAAATACCAACCCACGAGGCCATACCATTACTAGTCTAGCAGCCATTAATGAATGCGTCGATTGGGTGCTATCTTAATACAATTCTTGATATGAATATAGAAAATGTTATACATATATTATGAGTACACAATTATATTTAAAGTTTAATAAAACAAATTATACCGATCTGATTATTTCAAGCTTGATAAAGGTTAATCAAACTCTTGAAGATATTGAGGAGATGTATTATGAAGACGATGATGGGATTTCTTGC
>CAMQTD010000059.1 GCA_947036995.1 uncultured Parabacteroides sp. | reverse complement strand
TGTGTAGCGAGACCCGGGAATGATCCGGGGACCTCATGATTATGAATCATGCGCTCTAACCAACTGAGCTATCTCGCCATCATTTTTATATGATTACGCTGCAAAAGTAGAGGTTATTTTTTAATTGTGCAAGTTTTTTCGTGTTTTTACTGAAATATTTTTAGCCTTAAATTTCATTTGAAAGCTAAATAGTTGAAAAGTAGAAGTTTATTTGTTGTTTAAAATTTGTTTAATTCTAATATTGTGTTTACATTGCACCATGTTATTTAATTTAGAGATAGAAATAGCATTTGTTGAAAATTTATAATACTATACATCCCATGAAAAGAGAGCAATTTCAAATAGAATATGTTTTTGATAAGGTGTCGAGAAATAGTTTATGGAATCACTTAACCACCGTACCAGGACTTTCGGCTTGGTTTGCCGAAAAAGTAGAGATCGAAGATAATATTTATAATTTCCAATGGAACAAAACGCTCGAGCAAGCCGAGGTGTTAGAACAAAAGCAAAGCGTAAGTATTCGTTACCGTTGGGTAGACGACGAAGCGCCCTATTATTTTCAGTTTTCTATTCAAGAATTCGAACTTACAGGAGCTACCGTGCTTGAGATTACAGATTTTGCAGAAGCAGATGAGATCGTAGATGCTATTAATTTATGGAACACTCAAATAGAGGCATTGAAACGTACCTTAGGTATTTAGTTTAGTTTCACTATATATATGTAGTTTATTATCGATTTTTGCATTACTTTTGTCAATTCAATACGAATAGATAATGCTACATATTAAACGATTATATTCATTCATGCTTCAGACCTTTTTACCAGTGTTCGCAATGACATTTGGTATATGTTTGTTTATTGTACTCATGCAGTTTTTGTGGAGGTATATTGACGACATGGTTGGGAAAGGTTTGGATGTGCTTGTACTTGCCGAGATGATGTTTTACGCAGCGCTCACAATGGTTCCAATGGCAATACCGTTGGCTATTTTGTTAGCTTCGTTAATGACGTTTGGTAACTTGGGCGAGCGGTTTGAGCTTTTAGCAATGAAGGCTGCAGGGATCTCTTTGCTCCATATCATGCGTCCACTTATCATTGTTGTAGTGATGGTTTCGATAGGCTCATTCTATTTTCAAAATATCATATCCCCTATTGCGCAGGTGAAACTAGTTACGATACTGCTCTCAATGCGTCAAAAATCTCCCGAATTAGATATTCCAGAAGCTACATTTTATAAAGAAATTTCGGGGTTCAACGTGTATGTGAAGAAGAAGGAGAAAGAAACAGGTCTGCTCAAGGATATGATGATTTATGATTATACTGACGGATTTGAAAATGTAAAGATTATTGCAGCAGACTCAGGAAGACTTAAAGTATCTGAGGATAAAAAGTTTTTGATCCTTTCGTTGATGAGTGGCGAATCGTTCCAGAATCTGCCCAAAAAGAGTGGCGCAACAAAAACAAGCAACGTACCTTATCAACGTGAAACATTTACAACCAAAGATATATTGATCGAATTTGATGCCAGCTTTAATCGGATGGACGAATCGTTTATGGAGAATCAATATTCTAGTAAAAATGTCGAAGAGCTGCTCCACTCGATTGATTCAATGACGATTGTACAAGATAGCATACACGATGAAAACTCGCGAAAGATATTAGCACGATCCTATAAGCGTAATCTCAAAGCAGAAAAGCCAATCAAGATGAAGGGCACTACAGAGACAGAAGATCAGCTATCCGAAGCCGAAGCAGTCATAGTAGCCGATTCGCTCGCTAACGCTCCTCTTTTAGTACTTGATTTTGATAGTATCTACCAAAGTAGAGACCGTGTAAAAAGAGCAGCCTTGATTGATCGCTCTATTTCAACGATCGAATCGATCAAATCTGAATACTATTTTACAGCTGCTAATATGGCAGATCAATCTTATAAGCTACGCCGACATTTTACGGAGTTGCATAAAAAGTTTTCGTTCTCACTCGCTTGTCTTTTATTCTTCTTTATTGGGGCACCACTAGGCGCTATTATTCGTAAAGGTGGATTGGGTACGCCTGTTGTTATCTCCGTTGTGTTTTATATCACCTATTATATGATTGATAATATGGGATTCAAAATGGCACGCGATGCGATATGGGAGCCTTGGCAGGGCATGTGGTTGAGTACAGCGGTATTGACTCCTGTAGGTATATTCTTAACATATAAGGCTGTAAAAGACTCTGTTATATTAAGTCCTGATGCATGTTTAAATGCATTAAGAAAATTATTGGGACGTAAAACTGGCCGCAATATAATGGGTAAAGATGTAATTATTTTCGAACCAAAATATTCAGTTGTCGAAGAAGATTTAAACTATCTTACTGCACAATGTAATAGCTATTTGACAACGAATAAACGATGGATTTCATATATTAATTTTTGGAAGCCAAGTCGAGTAGACTCTGCCATGATAGATATATCTACACGGTTAGAACGGATGATTGAGGAGATGAGTAATTCAGCTAACAACCTAGAAATTAATAAACTGATGGACTATCCAGTGATGATTGGATATGAGCAAAAAGTAACACCAGTAACTAAAAAGCTTCGTATATTCTTCGGTGTGGTTTTCCCATTAGGAATACCACTCTATTTGGTCGCAATGTATCAACGTAAATTGCAAGTACAAGATTTACAGGCGATCATAAAGGCGAATAGAGAGCTACAACAACTAATAATAAATAAATTAAACAATTAAATAAAATGAGCGAATTTAAACTAAGCACAATAGAAGAAGCGTTAGAAGATTTCCGTGAAGGTAAATTTTTAATCGTGGTAGACGACGAAGATCGTGAAAATGAAGGCGATTTTGTAATGGCTGCTGAAAAAGTAACACCAGAGCATATCAACTTTATGATGACACATGGTCGTGGTGTATTGTGTGCTCCTATTACTGAAGAGCGTTGTAAGGAGTTAGAGCTTGAGATGCAAGTAGGTGACAATACCTCTTTCTTAGGAACTCCTTTTACTGTTGCTGTAGATAAATTAGGTGGCGGATGTTCGACTGGTGTTTCTATGTTTGACCGTGCTGAAACGATCAAAGCATTAGCAAACCCTAACACAAGACCATCAGATCTTGGTCGCCCAGGACACGTTAACCCACTACGTGCACGTTCAAAAGGCGTTTTACGTCGTTCAGGACATACCGAAGCAGCTGTAGACTTGGCTCGTTTGTCAGGATTATACCCAGCAGGTGCATTGATCGAAATCATCAACGAAGATGGTACAATGGCACGTCTTCCAGATCTAATCAAAGTAGCAGAGAAGTTTGATATCAAGATTATCTGTATCAAAGACTTGATTACATACAGACTAAAAACAGAATCAATCATAGAAAAAGGCGAAGAGGTAGATATGCCTACTGAATATGGTCATTTTCGTTTAATCCCTTTCCGTCAGAAATCAAATGGATTAGAGCACATTGCATTGATTAAAGGCGATTTGTCTTCGGATCAACCAGCTTTAGTACGTGTACACTCATCTTGTGCTACGGGCGATATCTTTGGCTCATTGCGTTGCGAATGTGGCGAACAGCTTCATCAGTCTATGCAAATGGTAGAGAAAGAGGGTTGCGGTGCTATCGTTTACCTAAGTCAAGAAGGTAGAGGTATTGGCTTGATGGAGAAAATGAAAGCTTATAAACTACAAGAAGAGGGATTAGATACTGTGGATGCTAACATCCATTTAGGACACAAAGCAGACGAACGTGATTATGGTGTAGGTGCAGAAATCTTGCGTGCCATCGGTATTACAGAGATGCGTTTATTAACGAATAATCCCGTTAAACGTATTGGTCTAGAGGCTTACGGCTTAAAAATTATAGAAAATATTGCTATTGAAGCAACCCCTAACCCCTTTAATGAGTTTTATATGAAAACGAAGAAAGAGAAAATGGGACATCAACTACACAACATTAAATAACTATACAAAAAAGATTATTATGACACAAGTTTCAGACCGTTTAGCAAGTTTGTCACCATCGGAAACATTGGCGATGTCACAAAAAAGCAATGAATTGAAGGCACAAGGAATTGACGTAATCAACTTAAGTGTTGGTGAGCCAGATTTCTTTACCCCTTCACACATTAAAGAAGCTGCTAAAAAGGCGGTAGATGATAACTTCTCTTTCTATTCTCCTGTACCAGGATATATGGATTTGAGAAAAGCGATTGTTGCTAAATTAAAAAATGAAAACAACTTAACGTACACTACAGATCAGATTATTGTTTCAGGTGGAGCAAAACAATCGGTATGTAATGTATTAATGAGTATTATTGGCCCAGGTGATGAGGTAATTGTTCCTGCTCCATATTGGGTGAGTTATGTAGAGATGGTAAAACTTGCAGAAGGAACAAATGTAATTGTTTCGGCAGGTATCGACCAAGACTTTAAAATCACGCCAGCACAGTTAGAGGCTGCTATTACGCCTAAAACAAAAGCGATTATCCTTTGCTCTCCTTCTAATCCAACTGGAAGTGTTTATAGCCAAGCGGAGTTAGCTGGTTTGGCAGAAGTATTGGCTAAATATCCAAATGTAATTGTAATCTCTGACGAGATCTACGAACACATTAACTATGTAGGTTCACACCAAAGCATTGCGCAATTTGAATCAATCCACGATCGCGTTGTGATTGTGAATGGTGTTTCAAAAGCATATGCAATGACTGGATGGCGTATTGGTTTTATTGCAGCTCCACTTTGGATTGCTAAAGCATGTAACAAGCTACAGAGTCAATATACATCAGGTCCATGTTCAGTTGCTCAAAAAGCAGCAGAGGTGGCTTTCACAGGCGATCAAACATGTGTATCGGATATGCGTGTAGCATTTGAGCGTCGTCGTAACTTGGTGATCGAGCTATGTAAAGAGATTCCAGGCATGAAGTTGAACGTACCAGAGGGTGCTTTCTACCTATTCCCAGAGGTATCTTCTTATTATGGTAAATCAGCAGCAGGTCGTTTAATCAGTGATGGTAACGATTTAGCGATGTATCTGTTAGAGGTTGGTCACGTTGCAACTGTAGGTGGTGGTGCTTTTGGTGCTCCTGAATGCTTACGTTTCTCGTATGCTACTTCTGATGAGAACTTGATCGAAGCTGTAAAACGTATTAAAGAGTCGTTGGCTAATTTGAAATAAGATTTATTTTTGAATGTGTCAGCTTTAAATACAAAAGGGCGTAGGAACTCGATATCTCATTTTTTGAGCGAGCGCCTTCGCCCTTTTTCTTTTTTTAAATAAACAAACTAGGTATGCAAGATCAAATGAAATGGAGTAAACTGCTTTCGGGCAGGCGTTTCGGTATGGAGACTTACCGAGAGCGAGCACACGAACGCACAGACTTTCAACGCGATTATGATAGACTTATCTTCTCCTCTCCCTTTAGGCGTTTGCAAAACAAAACACAAGTATTCCCCCTACCCGGAAGCGTGTTTGTGCATAACCGCCTTACGCATAGCTTGGAAGTCTCTTGTGTCGGTCGGTCGCTTGGTAACAATGTATCTAAAGCATTGATGGAGCGATACCCCGAAGAGAGTATTAATTTCCCTGAGATTGGATCTATTGTTTCGGCAGCTTGTTTAGCGCACGATTTAGGAAACCCGCCTTATGGACATTCGGGCGAGCGCGCCATTAGCTCCTATTTTAAAGAGGGCAATGGACAAAAGTACGAAGATGAGGTACGACAAGAAGGAGGACGATGGGAAGACTTTAGCAACTTTGAAGGAAATGCCAATGCAATACGCCTACTCACACACCAATTTAGAGGCAGACGTAAAGGCGGTTTTGCTTTAACATACAGTACGTTGGCTTCTGTTGTAAAGTATCCCTATTCATCCGAACTTAGTGGAAAGAAAGGGAAATTCGGCTTCTTCCAAACCGAAGAGGCAGACTATGCCGAGATTGCACACGCATTGGGCATTATACAAACAGAAGTATCACCAATCAAATTTGCACGCTATCCACTGGTTTATCTTGTTGAAGCTGCCGATGATATCTGCTATCAAGTAATGGATATCGAAGATGCTTATAAGCTACGCCTGCTATCGAAAGAGGAAACATTGGATCTACTTCTTCAATTCTTTAGCAAAGAAGATCAGCTGAAGCGTCGTAAAGTAATGGATATGGTGGATGATACGAATGAGAAGATTGCCTACCTACGTTCGTGCATTATAGGCCTATTAGTAGATGAATGCTCGCATGTATTTCTAACAAACGAAAAGGAGATTCTATCCGGAACATTCAATTCAAGTTTGATCGATCACATCAGTGATACCGCTAAAGAGGCGTATCAGCACTGCACACGGGTTGCATGCCAAAAGATATATCGCTCCAAAGAGGTTGTTGATATTGAGCTTGCAGGATACCGAATATTTACTTCGCTGCTAGATATTGTGCTCGAAGCGATGATGAATCCAACGCATAGCTATTCTCGGTTAGTAATCAATAGAATACCGGAACAGTATAATATTGATGCACCAACAACGTATGGAAAGATTCAATGTGCATTGGATTATATTTCAGGCATGACAGATGTATACGCACTTGATCTCTATCGTAAAATAACAGGAATGAGTCTGCCAGCCGTATAAGGGCTGTGCAGATTTTTTTGAATCAATGCCCTTCGCGGTATTTATTCTCCTCCTTATCATCAATAATACTGAGGTAACTGCGGTAGCGAGATTCAACAATGAGTCCTGCTGTTACAGCTTCAATAACCGCACATCCAGGTTCGTGACGGTGCGAACAGTTGTTAAACTTGCAGCCACTAATATGGCGGAACATCTCTGGGAAGTAGTGTGCAATCTCTGCCTGCTCCATCTCAATGGTTCCAAACCCTTTTACGCCTGGGGTGTCAATAATATAGCCTCCTTGTGGGAGTGGCACCATTTCAGAAAAGGTAGTGGTATGCATTCCTTTATTATGATAAGCCGAAATATCTCCTGTACGCAGATTAACACCTGGTAGTAGCTTGTTGATTAGGGTCGATTTACCAACACCAGAGTGCCCAGATAGCAGTGTTATTTTATCTTTTAGCTCGGCTCTAACAATTTCAAGACCCTCATCGGTGCGCGCACTTACATTGAGGCAAGGATACCCAATTGAGGTGTAAAGTTGCGTTAGCTCTTCCAATACTTGCATATCTTCGGGCGTATAGCAATCTATTTTATTGAATACAAGCTTAACGGGTACACGGTATGCCTCGGCAGTAGCCAGAAATCGGTCGATAAAAACAGTTGTTGTTACGGGATAATTCACAGTTACAATCAGCATTGCTTGATCTAGATTCGAAGCGATGATATGCGATTGTTTAGAAAGGTTCGATGCACGACGTACAATATAGTTTATGCGCTCGTATATCTTAGTAATAAAAGCCATTCCTTCATTGTTGATATCAATGTCTACACGGTCGCCTACAGATACGGGGTTTGTGCTACGAATATTTTTTAAACGAAAGTTACCTTTAAGCTTGCTCTCTATGTCTCTTCCGTCTTCCGTACGTACAATGTACCAACTTCCTGTATTTCTTATTACTAATCCTTTCATTGTTCCTTATACTTATCTAGTGATCTGTTGATCGATTTGTTTTAAAATGAGCGCTAAAAAAATAGAGAGAGTTAATCCACAAAAGTTGTTTCAAACACGCTCTCTATTTATGATTTGTATATCTGTATTATACAGTAAGAATTTCTTTTTCTTTAGCTGCATATTGCTCGTCGATCTTCTTTACATAGCGATCGTGTACCTTCTGCACCTCAGCTTCTGCATCTTTCTCAACATCTTCGGGCATTCCCTCTTTGACGGATTTCTTAAGTAGATCATTGGCTTCACGGCGTGCATTACGTACACTGATTTTAGCTGTTTCGGCCTCTTGTTTTACCTGTTTAGCTAACATCTTACGTCTCTCTTCTGTTAATGGAGGAATACCTAAACGGATTATTTCGCCGTTGTTGTCTGGCATAATTCCAAGTTCAGAATTGATAAGCGCCTTTTCAATATCTTTAATTAATGGCTTTTCCCATGGCGTAATAATTAATGTGCGTGCGTCAGGTGTACTAACAGATGCTACATTTGTTAATGGAACTAACGATCCATAATAAAGTACTTTGATACCATCCAAAATACGAGGATTTGCTTTTCCAGCACGAATGTGAGCTAATTGTTCATCTAAATATTCAATGGCAAATACCATTTTTTCTTCAGCTGCATTGATGTATTGTTTTGCATCTAACATAATTCGTTGTATTTAATGTTGTTATATTTTTCTTATGCTCCTGGTTTTAAATTAAGTCAATACACAGGAGTGTGTTGCAAATATACTAAAGATTTGCAACACATACAAGGGTGATCTTTTTTAACTGATTAATTATGAACAATTGTTCCAATCGGCTCACCATTCATCACCTTGAGTAGGTTTCCGTTGGTATCCATATCAAATACAACAATCGGAAGATCGTTCTCCATACACATTGTGATAGCCGTAAGATCCATAACCTTTAGGTTACGATTTAGTACCTCACGGTATGTGATATCATCAAATTTAGTTGCTGTAGGATCTTTCTCTGGATCAGCAGTATATACGCCATCAACGCGTGTACCTTTAAGCATAACATCGGCTTCGATCTCGATTCCTCTAAGTGAAGAGCCTGTATCTGTAGTGAAGAATGGATTTCCTGTACCACCCGACATGATTACTACATTGCCCTGCTCCATCAATTCGATGGCACGCCATTTGTTGTAAAACTCTCCGATAGGTTCCATGCGGATCGCTGTTAGTACATTGGCTTTCACACCTTGTGCAGTAAGTGCCGAGCTAAGGGCAAGACTGTTGATAACAGTTGCCAACATACCCATTTGGTCTCCCTTTACACGGTCGAAACCTTTTGATGCACCACTTAATCCTCTAAAAATATTTCCGCCACCAATCACGATGCCGATTTGTACGCCAGTAGCAGCAATCTCTTTAATCTGAGTTGCATATTCTCCCAAGCGGGTTTCATCGATACCATATTGTTTGCCACCCATAAGTGATTCGCCACTTAGTTTGAGTAAAATGCGTTTGTATTTAGACATATTGATTCTATGTTTATAAGTTATTTCTTACTATTATATTTTCTGATCTGTAAAATGCGTAAAAAGATAATGATGAGTGCTGTAGAAACAATTACGCCCACATATTCACCTAAACTTGCATCTACACCTATTTTGGGATACGAGTAGATACTGATGCCTATGAGGTAGAGTGAGAGCACTAATGTTGTGAGATTTATTTTTTTCATATCTTATAATACTTTTGGGTAATTAGCCATGGGTGTAATCATGAATGTTCCATTTCTTCGTTGCGTAAAAATAATAGATTTCTTTTTAAGTTTACGCGTTTCTAAGTCAATAAATATTTCAGGATTAAAATGATTTCCGTTTACACGTATCTCAAAATGTAGATGTTCTGTTGTAGCTCTTCCTGTACGACCTGTCAGTGCAATCGGTGTGCCTGCCTTCACAAAGGCACCTGCTTTTACGAGATGCTTGCTGTTGTGGCTGTACACGGTTTCGAGCGCATTATTGTGTCTTATAACGATTACATTACCATAAGCGGCATAGGGTTTAGCAAGGCGAACCACGCCATCAAACGCAGCAATAATTGTATCGTTTGCATATGTTTTTAGGTCAAGACCCGAATGATGCGGACGTCGTCGGGGCTTGTATGCTGATAGTAGCTTTGCCCCTTTGAGCGGAAAAGTAAAATCCATTGAGTCGTATAGTGCGAGGTTTAGGATAAACTGCTCCAACCCTTTAAATAATGCGACATCTTTAGCTCCAACATGTGCCCGTTCGCGCGCCGTAAAATTGGCGTTTATTTTAAACTTACGCGGTTCAATGTCCTTTTGTTTCGGATGTGGGAATGGATAGATAACACTTGCTAGCGTGATAGAAGTGGTATCAATTGGGAGGTGAATGTATGGTATTTTGTATTCGACCTTAACTTTCGCCCTCTTTCTTCTGAATATAGATGTATTAAAAGCGTGTGCTGATAAACTAATACAAAGCAGTAAAAGTGATGCGATAAAACTGATAACAGTAATAATTCGAGCGTTTCTCATGCACATAGCTTAAAATGGTGTGTATATAACAAACCCAACCACACCACATGTTATCAGTAGTGTACCTAAGCAACAATAAAAGATGCGTGCCCCTTTATGTCCTAAATAATGCACAAACGTAGCTGCCCCTTGTGTACTGAAAAACCACTTAAGATCAATTGCTGCTGCTACAATCGAAAAGCCTCCCAAGAAAATGAATATGATAAATACAAGAATAATCGATGTATCCATAACATTTAGTCGTTTATCGTAATCGTTCGTGTACCATCTTCGTTTTCTGCAATTGTAACATGCACAACGTCAAAGGGTAGTAACTCTTCGATCTTCTCTGGCCATTCAATAAAGCACAAAGCACCCGAATAGAAGTAGTCTTCGGTACCGATGGCTTCTGCCTCGTTTACGTTGTTGATACGATAAAAGTCAAAGTGATAAATAAGTTCGTTTGTCTCTTCGGAGCGGTACTCGTTTACGATTGCAAACGTAGGACTGTTAATCACATCTTCGACACCTAACACCTCACAGATGGCTTTGATAAATGTTGTTTTTCCTGCACCCATTGTGCCATGAAAAGCAAAAACGGTTCTATTGTCCATTGTTTCAATAAAAGTGCGTGCTGCTTCGTGCAGTGAATCTAAATGATTGATTGTTATCGTTTGCATAGTTTATATATCTCTATCGTTAATTCTTTTTTTATCGTCAATACGTATCGCAAAAGTAGTTCATTTTCATTGACAGGCAAAATATTATCCGTACTTTTGGCGTACAGAAAAATTGAAATACGCTTAAATTATAAAACGCAATGAGACAATTAAAATCAATCACGCTACTATTGGCGTTGTTTTTGGTGACTTCGTGTACCGAAAGTCATTTTATCACCGATAACACGTATCGCAAACAAGTACAAGAAGATTACGCAGCTAAGATCGAAGCGCTTCAGCTGACTGCTCCTTTTAACGAAGCAGCACTGACTACTGCCGAGCAAGAGGCGATGCAGTTTCTGTACGCTTACATGCCCCTAGGTGATGTTACAGACTACGATTCGGATTTTTATTTACAGAACGTACGCAGCTCTTTTGAAGCGAAAGCCGCTATGCCTTGGGGAGATTCAATCCCAGAGGAGGTATTTCGTCATTTTGTACTTCCTGTGCGCTTGAATAACGAAAACCTAGACGAATCGCGTATGGTGTTTTATGCTGAGTTGAAAGACCGTGTAAAGGGCTTATCACTGCACGATGCAATCTTAGAAGTAAACCACTGGTGTCACGAAAAAGTAATCTACACACCATCGGATAGTAGAACAAGCTCTCCGCTTGCTTCTGTTAAAACGGCTTATGGTCGTTGTGGCGAAGAGTCTACCTTTACAACCGCAGCTCTACGTGCCGTAGGTATTCCTGCACGTCAAGTATATACACCACGTTGGGCACATACAGACGATAATCATGCTTGGGTTGAGGCTTGGGTAGATGGCGAATGGAAGTTCTTAGGCGCTTGTGAGCCAGAGCCAGTATTGAACATGGGTTGGTTTAACGGCCCTGCTTACCGTGGTATGTTGATGCACACCAAAGTATTTGGAAAATATACAGGAGCAGAAGAGGTAATGGAAATCACCCCTTGCTACACCGAGGTGAATGTAATTGATAACTATGCACCAACAGGTAAATCTGTTGTAAAGGTAACAGATGCTAAAGGCAATCCTGTTGCAGATGCATTGGTAGAGTTTAAAGTATATAACTACGCTGAGTTTTACAGTGTAGCAAAGAAAAAGAGTGATGCCGAAGGTAAAACATTCTTATCAGCAGGTAAGGGCGACCTATTTGTGTGGGCATCTAAAGATGGTAAGTTTGGTTATAGCAAACTATCAATCGGTAAAGACAACGAAATCTCGATCGCATTGAATAAAACAGCTGGCGAGGCATACTCTTTCCCACTGGATATTGTACCACCAGTAGATGGAACAATTCCTGTTGTAGTAACAGAAGAGCAACGTGCCACAAACGCCAAACGCTTAATTGTCGAAGATGAAATTCGTAACGCATATGTCGCTACATTTATCACCCCCGAAGCAGCAGAAGCTTTTGCCATAGAGTTAGGCATTGATCCACTTAGAACAACCGATTTCTTAATCGGAAGTAGAGGTAACTGGGAAACTATCAAACAATTCTTGACCCAAACGCCAGCCGATAAGCGCGACTTAGCTTTAACCCTATTGGATGTCATCTCTGTTAAAGATATTAGAGATATCTCTTTAGAGGTGCTTACCGATCACCTAAACAATTCGTTAACACAAGGCGATCCTGCTCTTTACAACGAGTATGTATTGAATCCACGTGTAGCGAACGAGTACTTAACACCATACAAGGCATTGATTCAAAAAGAGATCGATCCAGCCTTGGCAGCAGCCGCTAAAAACGATCCTAAAGCACTTGTTGCATGGTGCGCTAAAGAGGTGAAGGTGTTGAACGACCTAAACCCACAACGTATTCCAATCTTCCCAACAGGTGTATGGAAAGCAAAAGCGACCGATGTTTCGTCTCGCGCCATATTCTTTGTTTCTCTATGCCGTAGCTTAGGTATTCCGGCACGTAAAGAGACTGTAACAGGTAAAGTGCAGTACCACCACAAAGGGGTATGGATGGATGTTGATTTCGATCAACAAGCAGAAGGAAACGCGAAGCAAGGTCAGTTACTTGCCTCTTACTCGCCTATTAAATCGCTAGACGATCCTAAATATTATTCACACTTTACGATTGCCAAACTAACCGATGGTGTGTTGAAAACATTAAACCTCGAAAGTGCGAATGGTGCTGATATGGGTGCAGGTAACACATGGTCTAACTTACTTAAAGCGCCAATGTCGCTAGATGCAGGAGATTATGTAATGGTATCGGGTACACGTATGGCAAATGGGTCGGTATTGAGTAATGTGGTTTCGTTCAAGATTGAGCCAAACAAGATAACTAACATCGAATTGGTGATGCGTCAAAACGATCAAGATGTACAGGTAATCGGTAGTTTCAATTCTGAAATGAAGTATACCCCTAAAGGTGCTACTACACCACAATCAATCTTATCAACTACAGGTCGTGGATATTATGTATTGGCAATCTTAGGTGCACGCCAAGAGCCTACGAACCACGCCATGCGTGATATGGTTCAGTTTAGCAAAGAGTTCCAAGCATGGGATCGCAAATTTGTTTTCTTATTCCAAAACGAATCTCAACTGAACAACTTTGATCCAAACGAATTCAAAGGCATGCCAAGCAATATCGTTTATGGAGTTGACAATAACAAAGAGATAACAGATGCAATCGTGAAAGCGATGAAACTGCCAAACGGTAATAACCTACCGATCTTTATTATTGCAGATACATTTAATCGTGTCGTATTTGTTTCTCAAGGCTACCGCATTGGATTGGGTGAGCAGATGAAGAATGTGATTGATAAGCTGTAAACTATACAGCATTAAATAATAAAAGCGTCCGATTGTTTAGAGAAGATATGCAAAATGCATGCTCCTCTAAGCAATCGGACGCTTTTTCTGTATATATGCATCTTACCCTATATAGTTTGAAATAAAACTTTTTTCACCCCTGTAACTATGTGTTAAATAGTACTTTCTGGTGAACCCTGCTTTTTTACACCCTTGGCTTAACGCTTCAAATCTATTGATTTCATATATAAAGCATCTCTTTTCCATCTTTTCAGTAGGTTGCAAATCAGCGTTAATGAAATGCTGAAGGTTGCTAGTTCGGCAATCGGAACAGCAAACCAGATATATTCGATACCGAATGCCGAAGGAATGGTAGTAACTGCAATAGACATAAATATGATGCCTCGCAGCGACGATATAATAATTGAACGTTTGGCATCAGTCGTAGCTGTAAAGAAACTTGCTGATAGAATATTAAATCCGTTCAGCAGAAATGCCAACGCATAGATTGCTGCTCCATTCGTTGCAATGGCTATAATCTCTTGTTCACTATTGTCTAGGAATAATTCGATTATATAAGGGCCTAAAAATACCATGATAATAGCAATGACCCCTCCTATCGCAGCATTTACTAGAATTACATACTTGAATACAGCCTTACATCGACTGTACTGTTTGGCGCCAAAGTTGTAGCTAATAATCGGAATAACACCATCTGAAACACCTACGAGTGTAATAGCTCCGATAAAGTAGATGTAATTGATAATCGTAAACGCTGCCACGCCCGACTCTCCCAAATGCTTCATTAGCGTAATATTGAACAGGAATATTGTAACGCCTCCTGCCAATTCGGACACCCCTTCCGAAGAGCCGTTATAGAACATCTCCCACAGCAACTTAGGTCTGAAACTACCCTTGAATGGTCTTATTTTGTTTTTCTCTGATTGCAATATAACCGTTGAGGCGAAAGCAGATATGGTAAATGAAATTCCTGTTGCAAAACCAACCCCGAAGGTTCCCCAACCAAAAACAGTAATCAAAAGTATATTTAATACTATATTTAGCGTCACCGAGAGGGTCATTAACGTCATCGCTTTTTTAGGATGCCCCATCGATCTCAACATATAGTCGTTATAGAATGCAACACTGATTGGGATCATAAAGATAAATAACCCTTTCATGTAGTTTTGTGAATCGGACATAACCATATCCGTTGCACCCAGCAGTCTCGCCGTGCTTTCAGAAAAGAGTAGGATTAGCAGACTTGCTAAGAATCCGAATATAATAATTGAGAAATATCCGGTTGTCATCGCATTTTGCGCCTTTGCATAGTCTCCCTTTCCTTGTCCTACACTAACAAGTGTTTGACTACCTATACCAATGATTATCGCAATAGAAGCAACAAAGCTGTATAATGGAATGATCAAACTAACGCTCGTGAGTGCATTTGCTCCAAGGTAATTACCTACAATCAGTCCATCAATAATTGATTGTATCCCGATCGATATCATTCCGATAACGCTCGGGATTGCAAAGCGTTTGATAAGAGCAGGTATGGAATCATTAGCAAGTGCTAATTCGTGATTCTGAGTGTTCATTTTGTGCTGATTTACTGTTGTTTCTGATTTAATGGATGTAGGTGTATCACTACTGTGTTTAGAACAGCTGTTTATGATAAACAGTTTTCGCACGTGTACGTCCATCGTTTTTGTGTTTGAAAAATGCTTCAACAAAGGTAGCCATTAA
>CAMQTD010000058.1 GCA_947036995.1 uncultured Parabacteroides sp. | reverse complement strand
CCTTTTTAAATAAACAAATAGCAGACTGATACAGGAATTTTTCAAGAGTTTAGTTCTATAAAATTCAGAATAACTCTTACAACGATTAAATAACAACTAATACTTTCAGTAATGGAAAACAAAGAAACAAAAAATTTAAGTAGAAGAAAATTCTTAAGCTACTCAGCTTTAGGATTAGCTGGTTTATCAATTATTCCAAGTTGGGCAATGAATGGCGTACGTGTAGCACCAAGCGACCGTGTTGTTCTAGGTTTTATCGGTTTAGGCAGACAGGCTTTATCTGACTTTAATGGTTTTACACATTGCCCTGGCGTACAAGTAGCAGCATGTAGTGATGTAGATTCGATTAAAATGGATCGTTTTAAACTACGTGTTGGTCAATGGCAAAAAAAGATAGGACAAGGTCAACGCTGCGATCAATATGAGTTTTATGAAGAGATGCTTGAACGTAAAGATATAGATGCAATTGAAGTAGCCACTCCAGACCACTGGCATGCACTCGCATCGATACATGCCTGCCAAACAGGAAAAGATGTATACTGTCAAAAACCTCTTACCTATACTATTGCAGAAAGTTTAGCTATGGTAAGAGGCGTAC
Organism: uncultured Parabacteroides sp.; assembly: GCA_947036995.1. Taxonomy (GTDB): domain Bacteria; phylum Bacteroidota; class Bacteroidia; order Bacteroidales; family Tannerellaceae; genus CAMQTD01. Next base: position 14,733 of record CAMQTD010000058.1, on the reverse strand, counting down.
GTGAAAACAACCGTATGCTTCAAGTTGGTAGCCAGCAACGTTCTAGTAAGGAGTTCCAACAAGCGATAGCACTCATTAAATCGGGTAAACTAGGACATGTAGAAACTATTTACTGCCAGCTAGGAGAACCACCTGCACGATTCAATTTGGAGAAGCACGACGTACCAGCACACTTGAACTTTAATCAATGGCTAGGCCCATTGAACAACGGAGCCATTCATTACCATCCAGAAATGTGTCCACAAATTGCAACACCACAGGATAACGAAACCGGACCTTGGGCTACATGGCGTTATTATCAAGAGACCGGTAATGGCTTTACAGGAGATTGGGGCGCACATATGATCGATATTGCACAAGCAGCTATCGGCATGGACGGTTCTGGTCCAGTTGAATTTATTCCTGGTCCAGTTAATGGAGCCAGATTTTGGACCGTAAAATATGCCAACGGTATTGTAATGCAAGAGCGCAAATTTAGTGATCATGTAGACGAAGGAGACAAAGGTTTATGTTTTAACTGTACCAATGGCTGGCTAAAAGTTAAACGTGGCTATATTGAATGTTCAGATCCAAGCTTATTGAAGAAAAGCGAAGAGAAAATTGAAGCAGGGCAATTCGAAAGTAGTGCTCCACATATGCAAGATTTTATCAATAGCGTTCGCTCACGTCAAAATCCGATTGCTCCTGTAGAAGTAGGTGCGAGCACAAATATTGCTTGCTGTTTAACGAATATTGCTATTGAATTAGGTCGCCCATTGAAATGGGATCCTGCAACAAATAGTTTTGTAGGGGGTGATAAAGAGGCAGAAGCGCATCGTTTGTACGATTATGCTTATCGCAATCCGCACAAACTACCTTATTGGAAAAAATAATACAGACATAAAGATAACGTACAGACATGAAAAAAATAAATTCATTTATTCTTCTTTTCGTCGCATTGTGTCAATTGATAACAGTTGATGCAAATGCACAAAAAGAGATGCCTTCATTAAAAAACAAAAAAGTATTATTTGTTAATGGAGGTTGGAAAGGGCACGAGCCTACACAATGCCGCGATATATTTGTTCCTTGGATGCGCTCAGAAGGCGCTGAGGTATTTGTATTTGATAACTTAGGCTGTTATAACGATTCTGTTTTAATGTCTAAAGTCGATCTTATTGTACAGACTTGGACAATGGGTACAATCAAAAATGATGAGGAGAAAAACTTACTAAAAGCCATAAAGCGTGGCGTAGGTATTGCTGGTTGGCATGGTGGTTTGGGCGATTCGTTCCGCCAGAATGTAAATTATCAATTTATGGTAGGTGGTCAGTGGGTAGCACATCCAGGAGGTAAAGTTCCATACAGGGTGAACATCACGAATTCTAAAGACTATGTGACTAAAGGAATCAAGGATTTTAATATGAATACCGAACAATACTATATGCACGTAGATCCAAATGTAAAAGTAATGGCAACCACAACATTCAATGGCGATCATGCTGCTTGGATAGATGGTACAGTTATGCCTGTGATCTGGAAAAAGTACTATGGTGACGGTCGTGTATTTTACTCTTCCCTTGGACATATCGCAACAGACTTCGACGTTCCTGAGGTTCTAGAAGTTATGAAACGTGGTATCCGTTGGGCTTCAGAAAGTAAATATGGTAAAAAAGAGGAATGGCTATCTCCTGTATATAAGTAAGGTTTTATGCTGAGTGAATTTTAATATAAATCAACCCCCTTATTTGTCGATTATAATCGACAAATAAGGGGGTTGATTTATATTAAAATATTATCTTACAAGCGAATTACTTTGGAACGTGAGAATAGTGAACATGCATCAACTTCCACTGGTTTGATATCTTTTCGAAAACCAAACTCTCTCTACCACGATTCTGCCCCTTAACTGATGCTCCATTTACAGTATCAAAAATCCAATATAACTCTATGCGTGCAGAGTTTCCATAAATTGTGATTGATTCTGCCAGGCTATTCAACTTGCGAAATTTAAAGTTCGAAAAAGCTTTCAAAAAGAAATCATTCTTAATACTCTCAAATCCGAAAAAGTGAGAGCGTGGGGTAATAATTGAAATATTTTTATCCTCAGCCCATACTTTACGAGCAAGTTCCATATTCAGATTAGAAACTGAATCAAAATAGTTCTGCATAGCTATGCGTAGTGCTTCTTTCTCTACATCCTTCGTCTCATTTGGATAGAGGTTAGCTGCCACTGTTTTAATATTTTCAACTCCCTCGAGATTAGGATATGCTGCGATAAGTTTTACCGCAAATTTATCTGATGTAGGCGAATTTTCAAATAGCTGCTTTAATTTTGTAAGATACTCAATTTGAAAATCAAGTTCCGCTTTACCAGACTCTTTACCATGTGAACCGAAAATATACCTTGCACCCGAATCCTTAACAGCCTTTAGTTCCGTTAATACCGCATCAATAGCCTCGGGAGATTGTATCTGCATTGGATTTGCATGACTCACCGATGGAGAGAAGTGAATATAAAATGCGTCTCCATCAATTTGAACTGCTGCTGCGGGAAAATCGCTTTCAGCTCCATGAGTGAATTTGAACTCTACCCCTGCCCACTCTTGTACAGAAGGAACTGTAAAACTCTTTACCTTACCAAACGGACGTAGATCAATCGATTCTCCAAACTCCTTTTGAAAGTGTTTTATCATACCAGCATATGTGGCTGCTTTTCCAAATGCTACCATAGACTCTGGTATCACAATTTTTGAAGATTTGTATTGAGCCAAACCTCCTTGATGGTAGTTGGCAATAACTTTTTCGATAGGTTTACCTAACTCTTTAACATAATGATTAAACTCCTCTATACTTTCGTAAAATGTTGGTTGCTCCAATATAACGACTTTCTTTTCACCTTCGATGATAAAACTAACATCAGCCATTACATCGCCCGTTTGAAACACATGCAACTTGCTATTTGGCAAATTATAGACTTTCATCTTATCGCTATGCTGCGCTTTAACACTTAGGCTCGAGAGTGTAAGTACTCCTAGTACAAAAAAACCAAATAGTTTCATATTCTTTTCTGTTATTTATTATTTAACAACACAAATATAATCACTAAAACACTTTAATACAAGTAGATACATTTACCTCACTTAGTTACCATTATGTTACCATTGTTGATTATTAGAATTTTATGAATTGAATAATAAAATATAAAAATCACTTTATAATATTCTGACAATCAACATTACTCTATATTACTATTTTAGTTACCTTTGTAGTGTATTAAACAATAATATCTATGAGTAAAGTTAAAATCTTAGACGAACTATACCCTAGCTGTCCTATACGTAATATTTTGAGCCGTATTGGTGACAAATGGTCGATTCTCACACTATGCACACTGCAACAGAGTGACGTAATGCGTTTTAAAGAACTGCAACGCAGCATACCCGACATCTCGCAAAAAATGCTCACCGTAACTCTTCGTAGTTTAGAGGAAGATGGATTGGTAACACGCCAAGTTTACGCTTGTGTACCTCCCAAAGTGGAGTATAAACTAACAGAACGCGCCTTCACGCTATTACCGCACGTTGCATCGCTAATAGGTTGGGCAAAGGATAATATGCCACAAATCATTGATTATAGAAAGAAAATGCAAGATCAAGTATAGATAATACTAATCACGGACTGCTTAGCCTTAGTTGGATAAACAATCCGTGATAATAAAAGTAACGAGCGAATACTCACTATAAATAGTCTAACGATTGATTATTATCGAGGAAACGCTCCGTTATTAATATCTATACATGTTCCATTAATATATTCGGGACTTTTTGTTGCTAACCAAACAATAGTCTCAGCTATTTCATTAGTTGTAGCAAATCGATTTAAATACACACTACTTTTTATTGCGTTTTTTCGTTCCTCAGGTATAGTAGCAAGCATATCTGTTTCTACAGGACCTGGCGCTACAGCATTTATAACAATACCTTTTGCACCTAAAATTTTAGCATAACTCTTTGTCGCATTTATTATGCCAGCTTTAGTTGCACCATACCAAACATCAGGATGACCAATCTCTCCTGCAAGTGAAGCAACATTTACAATACGTCCGCCCTTATTCTTAATCATCCCTTTTGAGACCTCATTAATCAATATTATTGGAGCTTCTAAATTGACTTTAATAATTTCTTCAATTTTATCTGAAGGATAAGCGTCTTGCGGTAAAGAGTTCATAATACCTGCATTATTAACAAGTACATCTATTTCCCCTAATTGACTTATTAATAAAGGAATATCACTCGTGTTTGAAAGGTCAAAAGCAACCATTCTTATCTGTTGTGTTAACTCAACATCACAGGTAGAAAAATCTCTTGCGAGAACAATCACATCGTACCCCTCTTTGAGAAATAATTTTGTAGTTTCTAAGCCAATTCCCTTATTCCCTCCTGTTATTAATACTGTTTTTTTCATAAAAGCACTTTTTATCTCATATTTATTAGGTGTAAATGTAAGAACTATTTTGTACTGTACAGCATTTACACCTTATAAACTACCAACACTTCACCGATTACAAACACGTCAAAACAAAGAGATAAAGCAGCGTTAAGGAAACGAAATTTAAAGAATAATCCACATCGCTAAATATAATAAAGTACAATGAACTATATAATAGTGATAGAATATATATACATTTGGTGATTATCAGATATTCTAATTTCATTTAACAGGATAACAACATCTTATATATTATAATAAAAACACTGAAATGATGATTGAGAAAAACATTTTAAATTCACACACTATCTCCTCTATTCTGAAGTCTGCTCTATTGTTACTTGTAATAATACCCTGTAATAGCTTTGCTCTAAATAGTAAAAAATGGGAAGTGAAAGAATTATCTAAAAAAGACAAAGAACACATTACAGCTTTATCTAATCTCTATGGCTATGTTAGATACTATTATCCGAATGATAATTTGGAAGACTTTGACTGGTATAAATTCTTGATTTTATCAGTTGCTGAAATCGAAGGATGTAACAATACAGAAGAACTAAAAGAGACGCTGTATACCCTATTTCAACCAATATGCCCTCAACTCTCATTTGAGATTAACGCTGAAACGATGCATGCTGCATATAAAAAAAGAACTCCATTCTATATTCGCGAAAACAGAAATGAACCTGGTGGAATAATAAGTAAAATAAAAAAGATAGATGTATCAGATACAAAATACCCCGTTACTGATTCGTTGTATTGTTTCTCTATTCATTCCGACTTAAAGGTCTCACTACCTATTGCTGTTTCATCTTTACCACAAAAAAGCAAACAGCTATCCAAGCTTAAATCACGTGTCAAAAAAGTAAAAGTAAGCCTCTTTACGAAACCTCTTTTAGGCGTACTAATCACAGGGAAAAAGGAAATCTCTTTTTTGAAATCTTATAATGCTCGTATAGCAAATGAAATAATGAGAAGTAATGTAGTCAACTACTTTTATCCTTTTTGTACAGAAGATAAATTGTTTTCTACATGGGGAGAATCTTGCAAGGAACATTGGGGAAAGGTTGCTTTGTGTAATAATGCGGTTGAATATTATGCAGCTGTATGTGAACTAATGCATTCAGTTAAAGACTCTCACACAAGTGTAAATTTTGCAATGGGGATTGGTAAAGTAGGCACCTACTCTTCTACCTATTTTCCAGAAATTCAAACATCTATTTACAATGGCAAACTATATATTCAGAGCTCTAAAGACGAAACCATTCCAGAAGGTTCTATTATTACAAAAATAAATAACATTGAAACCGATAGTATTATCCAGCGTAAATTAAAGAAAAGTTCATATTCGAATTTAAATACAGGGTTATATAAAGTGCAAAGTAGCCTTATCTTTGAGAGTATGAAAAAAGATTCTTTAATTACATTGAACATACAGTATGCTGATCGACCAGAAACTATTACACAAATAACAACAACTCGTTCATATCCTTATGCTGTAGATGTCCCCTTTATGGAAATAAGAAAAGACTCTTTGGCTTATGTGAATTTAACCTCTCCATTGGGTAGCTATGAAATTTTTGAAACTAAAATTCCTGAATTAAAGAACGCGAAAGGGATTATATTTGATCTTAGAGGATATGCGCAGCCTTACGCTATGAGTATACTGGCAAATATTACAGAGCAAACAATGCTTTTGGGAAATTTGTCTCAACCAATTTCATACTTTCCTAATCAACTGAACACGGAATACATCCCCGTTGAAAAATGGGATATAACGCCTGCTATATCACCCGAAAGCAAAATACTTGCCGAAAAAAGTGGTTATCAACTCCCTGCTAACTATCATATAACAGCCCCATGTGTATTTCTTATGGATTACTCGTCAATAAGCTATACAGAGACATTATTAGATATGGTGAAACATTATCAATTAGGAACAATCATTGGCGAGAACTCTGCTGGTTGTAATGGTGATATGACATATATTAAATTGCCTTTTGCGTCCTTTTCTATGACAGGTTGGAAATTTTCCAACAGAGATGGATCTCAACATCATGGGATCGGAATTATTCCTGATATTGTGGTAGAAAATGAGTATGATAAAGATAATCAATTAAAAACAGCTATTAGGTATATGCATAAAATGCTGCGCACGTTATAGTCAAAAACCAAATAAAGCGTTCCCTAAAATTATATACAACGTAGGGGAACACTTTATTTGTTTTCTATTTTTCAACTACACTCCAATATCTCAGTTACTAATTATTTCGATAGCCTTCTCTAACTGCTCATCTCTACCCTGCAAAACACTTTCCAGGGTTGGATTCACAATTACATCTATCTTCACCCCTTCTCTTTGTATATTTTCTCTGTTAGGATAATAGCATCCTTCTCCTGTGAAAATCGTTTCGATTCCACTTGGTAAGGCAAAAAACGTTGCACTTCCATTAGCACCTGAAGATTTACTTCCAACAGTGATACTCTTGGGGACTTGTTGAAATACCATAACGGCTGTTTCTGCAGCACTTTGTGTTTTAGAGTCTGCCAGAATAACTAATTTTCCTTTATATGCATTTGGATTTACGTTCCCATGTGTAAACTTATGGTAAAATCTAAATACGCCAGGCTCTTTTATATCTAAAGTCGCTATTTCCATATAAAATGCAGGTTGCGAAAATAGAATATCGCTCATTTTATCATAAAATGAATTACAAATAGGGTATCCTCTACAATCCAGAATAATTCCTTTAGAACTCATGATCTTATCTTCTTTTTGTGTTATTGATTCAGCTGTTAGTTCTGAAATATCAAGATAAGCTATCTCCTTTGTAGATAACGCATGCTGGTAATTGTGTTGTTTAATCTCAGAGGTGCAATTAGGGATCTCTTTTGTGAGATTAAAATCGGTTAATGTAACAGATATAGTATCTTTACCTCTTAAACATACTACGTCAATCTCATCATTATTCCACCAGTTGAGCTCTGAGACAACGAAGTATTTCCGCCTTGCTTCGTTTGATGCAGCAACAAATCGTTTGCGCTCCTCAATTACAGCATCAATGCTTTTCCCGTCCATGCTGAGTATTATATCTCCAGCATGCAACTGACAGCTAAAGCTTTTCTTTACCATAACACCTTCACCCGCTTGAACAAATATAGCTGCAAACATATATGGCTTGACAGTTCGCATTGATCCATGTGAATCATTTATCTCTGCCGTTAGGGCATAAATGGCATTTATGTAATCTATTTGAGAGGTTGGGTGAATGAAAAAGGGAAGATATTTATTCAAAACATCGTTCCAATTTACATCTGTCATGCTTTTGTACGGAAAACAATATTCTATTGCATTCCAATAACGCATGAATGTCAATAGTCTAAACCCTTGATCTTCCCATGAGATTGATGGATACTGCTTCTCGGCAATAAATTGAGTGGAGAATATTTGAGAAAGATTGTTGTCAAATTGGATGTAATAATTCCAATCACCCCTTTGTGCATTTTTAATTTTACTTAGTTCAACAACCAATTCAGAACCAAGCATATTTATATCTTCTAACCAATTAAGATTAGGAAGAACATAGCAACCTACAGTATCAAAAGGCAATTCAGTTTGTTTATCCAAAGAGCTATTTTTATTCATTTGTTTAACCCATTTGGTCAGATAATCATTGCGCTCTTCTTTAGTCGAAGCATTCAATAAGTTGGGTATTATTCTGAATAGTTCATAATCCCACTGCAGATTTCCTTTTGTTACTTCGGGGTGATAGTATTTTATAAATCCCCAAACTTTGGTTAATACCTGAAGGTCGATCAGTTGTTGGGCGGTTACATTTGGTATTGAAATAGAGCTTCCATTATCAAATTCGTTATCGTTGTCAGCCATAAAACAGAAATCCTGTTTATCACTTATGCTTTTACCATCAACGGTCAACTGCAAGTCGTCAAACCATACGTTTACATTTCCAGTAGATTTAATCTTTATGCTAAAATTATTCAGCGAGTCAAGTATGGCTGTTTTAATATAAAACGGAGTCCATTCACTACTACCGCTTATTTGATTGAGTTCAAATGATTGTTCGGATGTTTTGGACGAACTATTATTTTGAATAATCGTGCATGCAATATTTCCTTTTTGCGCATCGTTATACGCAAAAAGTCCTTTTACCTCTAATGAATCACCATCTATTCGATAAAAGACCCGATCGCCCTCCATATAGAAAGCAGGAATAGGATAAACGGCTTCTGAAAATAGTTGATTATTTTCTTTTCCTAAAGATGAATTTAGCTTTAATGCGTGTCTGCCACTATATTTCTTTATAGAATCTAATACAAGTTCTCCTTGATTAACAACCCAATTACAGGGTACTTGGCTATCCTCTTGCTCCATGTTGAGTGAATTGATCTCATACACATTCTCACTTTGGGCAGACAATTCGTTTTGATAAACGGTAATCAGTAAAATCAACAGAACTAATAGTTTGAATTTCATAAGAATAAGTTATTTAATATGCAGTTTTTATTAGCGATATAAAAGCGAGTCGTTCTACAAAAATATCATTTAAATTTTAATTCAACTGTATTTTGATTGTATTTCGTAAATTATGATTTTATTATCAACAGTTATGATATTGCGTATCCCATAAATAAACCCTTCATATTTTTGTTATCTCAACAGAGATTCATACCTTTATAAAATCATTAATAAATTATTATGGATGGAAGTCTTATTGAGGAGGTCGTTTATTTAGTCATTTTAATTGTCTATTGCGTTACGATTGTAGGGTTGGTCTTAGTGGTTATTGCTGAAAACAGAAATCCACTAAAAACAATCCCTTGGGTTCTTGTATTACTATTAACCCCTGGAATTGGACTGCTTTTTTATTTTCTATTTGGACAAGACAATCGTAAACAACGTATTATCTCTCGATACACCTATAGGCGAATTAAAAACAAACCCAAAAGTGGTGTGCTACAACAAGACCTTTGCTCTGTTCCAGAAAATTATAAACCGCTCGAACACCTGCTGCAAACAACCAACCAAGCTGCCCTACTCTACGGTACAGACATTCAGGTATTTGTTAATGGAGGCGATAAGATAAAGGCACTACTGGAAGATATTGCCGAAGCAAAGCACCATATACACCTACAATATTATATTTTCAGTGATGATGAAACAGGGTCAAGTATTAAAGATGCGCTGATACAAAAAGCAAAAGAGGGCGTGCAAGTACGTGTACTTTATGATGATGTGGGTTGCTGGAACGTTAAATCGAAGTTTTTCAAAGAGATGCAACAAGCTGGAATTGGCGTATCTGGATTTTTACGTGTCGCATTCCCTGTTTTAAGTAGTAAAGTAAACTACCGTAACCACCGCAAAGTCGTGGTTATTGATGGGAGTATTGGCTATATGGGCGGAATGAATATTGCTGATAGGTACGTAAAGGGAACGAGTTGGGGGAGTTGGAGAGATACACACTACCGATTCGAAGGAAAAGGTGTACACGGATTACAATCTGCCTTTTTGATAGACTGGTATGCATGTAATAAAACCCTCCTCACCTCTAAGCATTACTATCCTCCAGTCAATGTATTCTCAAATAATATGATGCAAGTAGTTACAAGCGGACCTACTGGAAAGTGGAATACACTACTACAGGGTGTTATCTATGCCTTTTCGAATGCGAAAAAGTATATCTGCATTCAAACACCCTATTTCTTGCCAAGCGAAGGCTTAAACACCGCTTTACAAACGGCTGCACTGTCAGGGATTGAGGTAAAGCTGATGCTACCAAAACGAGCTGACAGCAAAATTATTACATTGGCTACACACTCTTTTTTAGACGATCTAGTAAAAGCAGGAGTTAAAATATATCTATACAAACCTGGATTCTTGCATTCAAAACTGGTTATCTGCGACGATGCACTTACCATTATAGGCTCTGCAAACATGGACTTCCGAAGTTTTGAACACAATTTTGAGGTAAATGCTTTTGTATACGATCGTGATTTTGCAAAGAAGATGTATACAGTTTTCAAAAATGATGAGGCAGCATGCGAACCGCTGCAACAAGAGGAATGGTTGCAACGGAGCCTGCGCAAGCGATTAAGCGAATCTTTTATTCGTCTGTTTTCTCCTCTTCTTTAACAAACATACTAAAATTCACTGATCCATATATTCTACGTTCCACAAAATAAGGAAGCGAAGAGAAATCATTCGTTTTAGGATGCTCCATAATAAAAATCCCACCTGGGCGGAGTAAGTTGCGTTCAAGTACAAGACGAGGAACCTCTTCTAACTCTTTGAGAGCATAGGGAGGGTCGGCAAAGATAAAGTCGAACGATTCTGGCTTACACGAATTTAGAAATCTAAAAACATCACCACGCACCAATCTTAGATCATTTGTTTTTAATTCGTCTGCTACCTTTTGGATAAAAGAAGCATGCGCAGCTGTTTTCTCTACCGCTGTTACCTGCTTACATTCTCTAGATAGTAGCTCGAAAGCAATACTACCGGTACCCGAAAAAAGGTCTAATGCATCTAATCCCTCAAAGTCTATTAGATTATTTAGTACGTTAAATAGATTCTCTTTTGCAAAGTCGGTTGTAGGTCGTGCACTAAATGTTTTAGGCACATCAAATCGACGTCTTCTATAAATTCCACTAATTATTCGCATGCTATCAATAATGTTAAAAGGTCAAGAGGTGCTCGTAGCGCATCTGTTCCCCAAAGAAAAACCTCAGACGGTGTTTCCGCTTGAGTTATGTGTTGTATATAATCGCTGATTTTTACAAAAAGTTGATTTTTCAACATTACATCACCCTGAATGTAAAGTTTATCGGTTAATTGGTTTAGCCCCTGCTCTTTCCACACATACAGTATATAGTAAAGTAAATCTTGTATGGTTTGGAAACTAAACGTGTTGGTGTATTGAATCCCCGCCGTTCCAAAACAGCAGACGTCTATTTTATGCTGATGAAGATAGATGTACATGGCATGTTCTGCAAGTAGGAGGTTTTGCTTTTGCCAATAGGCAAGAACGGGTGTAAGGTGATGCACAAATTCAGGTGCAACAAAATTACGTGAACAAAATTCGTAAATAGATTCATTCAAATCAAATACATTGATCACCCCATCACTCACTTTATTGGTTAGCACACGGTTCTCAATCTGTACAAAATTAAAATTCAAATGATCTCGTTCGCTACCTGCAACTACTAAATCAGCAGGAAGCAATGCATAGTGCAGACTATCTACCAGTACATACACTTTTTTATATGTATAAGCCAAGCACGCATTGTCGAAAAAGAATGTTTTCAAACTCTCAACATATCCGCATGTATCCTGCTCGAAAGAGACTTCTCTGTAAAAGAACGAGCTAGGTTCCGAAGGATTATACCCAGAAAAAGAAAATCCACCCGACCAAAGTCGGGTGGACAATATATATCTTTCAGCATTTTCTGCTGTAAGTAATTCAGTAATAGAGTTACGCAACATACGAACTATTAATTCTCCCAGTTACCTGCGTAATTGTTTACTTCAGTTAATGAACCAACACGAAGACCTTGGAAACGGCTTAGTTTCTCAGCAACGTCTTTCATGTTTGCTACTTGTTGTGCATCTAGATCACCTAAATAAGTATCATAATCTACAGTTGCTTCAAATACTTTGATAGTATATCCTGAAGCAGCATTTGTGATTGATGCTGTATCCATTGTGAATTCTTTAGCAAAACCAGGAACAAAACGAATTGAATCTGCATTGTAACCTTTTCCAAAGATAGTGTCTTGAGCTAACATAAAGAATGTATCACGCTTGATAATTCCGTCTTTTACAGCTTGTGCTTCTGTCATACCTGACTCTAATTGAGCATCTGTTAACACACCTTCTTTTTTCAAGAAAGGAAGCTTTTGTTCCTTTAAGAACGTAATCAACTCTGTAAAAGTAGCAGCATGTTGCTTGTGCATGTTTTTGTATTCGATCTGCGCTTTACGAATATCAATTAAGCGCTCAACAATTGCGTCTTCACGAGATGTTCTCTCTGCTTTGAACTCAATTGGACCCATAATACTTCTGTAACATACATACGTTAGTAGCACAATAGCGGCAACTAATAAAATCTTAAATGTAATTTTCATGGCTTATATCGTTTTTTTAGTTTATTTCGTCCGACAAAATTAAAAAAGAATATTTAATACACTACCTTTATCGCAAAATTTATTGCAAACAAAATGACAAATAGTTACCTAAACAGTCAAATTAGACATAATTTCCAACATAATCCGACTAAAGATCAAAATTTCGCACTAAATATCCTCGTTGATTTTCTTCTTTCACCAGAAACGGATGCCCTTCTTTTGCTAAAAGGATATGCCGGAACAGGTAAAACTTCGTTGGTTGGAGCACTCGTCAAAACAATGACTGAGCTAAAGCAAAAATCAATTCTTCTTGCTCCTACTGGACGTGCCGCTAAAGTATTTTCAGGGTATGCAGAGCAACGTGCCTACACAATCCATAAAAAGATTTATCGTCAAAAACAGTTTTCCAATGAACTTACCGGGTTTCACCCCGCAGAAAATCTCCACAAAGATACAATTTTTATTGTAGATGAAGCATCTATGATATCAAATGATGGATTAGATTCGTATAATTTTGGTACTGGGCGCTTATTAGACGACTTAATTCAGTATGTATACACTGGTGAAAACTGTCGTTTGATCTTAATGGGCGATTTAGCACAGCTTCCACCTGTTATGCAAAAAGAGAGTCCGGCCCTTAATATTGATGTTTTAAGAGGGTACGATGTCTCGGTTCAAGATATTCTACTCACCCAAGTAGTACGCCAAGGTGAATCTTCGGGTATTCTATACAATGCAACACAAATACGTGATGCATTGCGTACAAACAAAGTCGAAATATTTCCGAAAATAAGATTGGCTAACTTTGCCGATGTGATGGTGGTTTCTGGTGATGAGCTTATTGATGAAATAGAAGGTGCATATAGACGCGATGGAATCGAAGAGACCATGATTATTACGCGCTCAAACAAACGCGCTACGATCTTTAATAATGGTATCCGCAATCGCATCCTGGATAGAGAAGACGAACTTTCGTCGGGAGACAGACTCATGGTTGCAAAAAACAACTATTTCTGGACTGATAAAGAGAAGGGTATGGACTTTTTAGCGAATGGAGAAATTATACAAATCAAACGTGTACACAGAACCATCGAACTCTATGGCTTTCGCTTTGCAGATGTAACAGCCTATTTTCAAGATTATGATACGGAAATGAAAATCAAGATATTGCTCGACACCCTGCAAACAGATGCTCCAGGATTACCTAAAGAGCTAGCGGACAAACTATTTTTCACCATCTTAGAAGATTACGAAGATATACCTACAAAAGCGGGGAAAATGCAAAAAATGAAGATCGACCCACATTATAATGTAGTGCAAGTGAAATATGCTTATGCCGTTACCTGCCACAAAGCGCAAGGCGGACAGTGGAAAAATGTATTCCTAGACTTAGGCTATATTGCCGAAGAGCATCTAGGCGAAGACTTTTACCGCTGGCTATACACCTCCTTTACACGAGCAACCGACAAATTATATTTAATAAATTTGCCATCGCAAATGATAGAATAATGAAAATTAAGAATGTTTTTGAATCGGTATATAATATAATACGTACTTTTGTATTCAATTATAGGACTCAACAGAATGTATAATGAAAAATATAGATAAATTAAATAGTTTGTTGGCAGATACTCAGATATTAACGAATCTGCTTGCAGAGCGTAAAAATACAAACGAGTACACCATCTCTTTTTTTAGTCAAGCTTTTGAAACTGCACATCATTTGCTGGTTGAACTTCATGCCTTAGAGGCAGAACAGATGGAGCTGTTTAGCAAACAACTTGAGGCACATCAAGCTATATTGAGTAGTCTTACAACGAATATTCAACAAGAGGAACTTCCTAAAGAGCTGATAACGCTCCAAGAAGAGACCCTTCCGATTGAAATTACGGTTGAACAACAACAAGAGATCGTATTAGAAATCACTGAAACAGTAGAAATCACTGAAGTTATAGCGGTTACCGAAACAGCAGATATTCCTGAACCAGTAAAAGCGATTGAACCAGCTTTTGCAAACTATATCCATAACTTCGTTGATAGCTTTGTTGAGAAACCCGTAAACAAGCCAATTGACAAAGAAACAACGAAAACGATTGAGATTGCTATTGAACAGGTTGTTGA
>CAMQTD010000057.1 GCA_947036995.1 uncultured Parabacteroides sp. | reverse complement strand
GATCGTAAACCTTTTGAAGGTGGCGAACGCAAATCATTTGGCGACCGTAAACCATACAGTGGTAAGTTAGACGATAGAGGAAACAAGCCTTTTATGGAGCGTAAAGCATACAACGAAGGTCGTCCTGAATTTGGTGTAAAACAAGATACTCCATCACGCAGATTCTCTGCAGTACATGGTGAAGCAGCAGTGCCTACAAGTGAGCAACCAGTTTCGGACAAGAAGATGATTGATCTTTCTGCACGTAAAACTTTTAATATCGAACGTGCTGAGCGTACCTCAAGACCTCGTATTGGTGGTGGTAGCTCTAGCGAAAAAGAAACTAATAATGCAAACGATTAAACAATGGATAGTGGCTACCTTGGTAGCCCTATGTACGGTAACACAAATGCATGCGCAAGAAACAACGAAAACATTAACGCTTGACGACTTGATCCCTGGGGGACGGTCGTACAGCCGTTTTGCGCCACGCACCATCAAGCAGTTGCAATGGTGTGGAGATAAATATTTCTATGTAAAAGGTGATAGCGTATGGCAAGGAAAGCCAGGTTCGAAGAAAAAAGAACAGGTGCTTTTTACACGCAAGGAGCTGAATCAAGCAATGCTTGCAGCAGGACTTAAAGAAGTGGGGCAACTTCCTTACTTCGCGGCACCATACAGAGATCAAACCGTGTTGTCGTTTACAGCCAAGAAGCACCGTATATACTATAACTTTAGAACCAATAAAGTAGAAGACGTTTATCAAGTGAACGGCCGATGGGCAAATCTTGATTATACGCCTACATCTGGTATGATAGCTTATACGGATGGTAATAACCTCGCAATACTTAATAAGGGTAATACCATTACTAAAGTAACAGCAGAGAAAGATCCGGATATTGTATGCGGAACCAGTGTGCACAGAGACGAATTCGGCATTCATAAGGGAACGTTCTGGTCTCCTTCGGGCAAGCAATTAGCCTTTTACCGCATGGATCAAACCATGGTAACGGACTATCCGTTGGTGAATGTAGCTGCACGTTCGGCAGAATTGAACGCTATCAAATACCCAATGGCAGGTATGAAAAGTCACGAGGTAACAGTAGGTATCTATAATACTGAAACGGAACAAACCGTTTATTTGGATACAGACGAACCAAAAGACCGATACTTTACCAATATCCAATGGAGTCCTGATGGGCAATACCTATATGTAGCAGAAGTAAATCGCGCTCAAAACGAATCGAAGCTAGTACGTTACCGTACTGCTACGGGAAAAGAAGATCGCTTGGTATTTACCGAAACACATCCAAAGTATGTTGAACCACAGCAACCTGTTCTTTTCTTAAAGAATAACCCTGAGCAGTTCATCTGGCAAAGTCAGCGTGATGGATTTAACCACCTCTACCTATATACGGCAGAGGGCGCTTTAATCAAGCAATTAACGCAAGGCGACTGGGTAGTAACAGATGTGTTAGGTTTTGATAGTGCAGGACAGAATTTATTTTATGTCTCAACAGAGGTAAGCCCTTTGGAACGTCATCTATATAAATTAAACCTTCAAACAGGTAAGCGCATACAGCTAACAACCGAAGCTGGTGTACACCATACGCAGGTTTCGGCCTCGGGTACCTATTTTATTGATAGTTATTCAAGCCAAAACAATCCGCGTACAATTGCAATTGCTCCAACACGCAAAGGAAAGGCAACGGAACTGCTTGCTGTAAATAATCCATTTACAAAGCACGATGTTCCTACCATTAAGCTAGGAACAATCAAAGCCGCAGATGGTGTTACAGATCTACATTACCGCTTGGTTACGCCTTCGCATTTAGATCCGAATAAAAAATATCCAGCCATTGTTTATGTATATGGAGGTCCGCACGCACAGTTAATAACCAATTCATGGCGAGCTGGTACTGGTGGTTGGGATGTTTATATGGCCGAGCGTGGTTATATCATGTTCACACTTGATAGCCGAGGCTCTGCGAATAGAGGGTTGGAGTTTGAAAATGTAATTCACCGTAACCTAGGTGTTGCAGAGATGGCAGACCAATTAAAAGGTACAGATTTTCTGAAATCGTTGGGTTATGTAGATGCAAACCGTATCGGTGTGCATGGATGGAGTTATGGTGGTTTTATGACAACAAACCTTATGCTTTCGCACCCCGAAGTGTTTAAAGTTGGTGCAGCAGGTGGTCCGGTTATCGACTGGAGCTACTACGAAGTGATGTATGGCGAACGCTATATGGATACACCACAAGAGAACCCAGCGGGATACAAAGCAGCAAACATGAAAAATAAGGCAGGTAACCTAAAAGGTCATTTACTGTTGATTCATGGAGATATAGACCCAGTGGTGCTTATGCAGCATACATTTAGCTTCCTTGGAGCTTGTGTAGATGCGCGCACCTACCCTGATTATTACATTTATCCACGTCACGAACACAATGTGATAGGTAAAGACCGTGTGCATCTATACGAAAAGATAACACGCTACTTTGATGATTATCTGAAATAAATATATTAAAAAACAATATACGTCTTATGAACATATTACTATTAGGCTCTGGAGGCCGCGAACACGCACTAGCTTGGAAAATAGTGCAAAGTGCAAAAGTTGAAAACCTTTATATTGCCCCAGGTAATGCAGGTACTGCAACGGTAGGAACAAATGTAGCGTTAGCTGCTTCCGATTTTCCAGGAATTAAAAAATTCGTACTGGAAAACAACGTAACGATGGTAGTAGTAGGTCCTGAAGATCCTTTAGTAAAGGGTATTTACGATTTTTTCAAGAATGATGCTGCATTAGCTAATATCCCAGTGATTGGTCCTTCACAAGAGGGTGCTCAATTAGAGGGAAGCAAAGATTTTGCTAAAGCCTTTATGATGCGTCACAACATCCCAACAGCGCGCTATAAGAGTATCTCAGCAGCTAACCTCGCAGAAGGGTTCGCTTTCTTAGAAGAACTAAAAGCACCGTATGTATTAAAAGCAGACGGACTAGCAGCTGGTAAAGGTGTTTTGATCTTAAATGACTTAGCTGAGGCGAAAGCTGAATTGCAAGGAATGATCGAAGGTATGTTTGGCGATGCAAGTAAAACTGTTGTGATCGAAGAGTTCTTAACAGGTATTGAGTGTTCAGTATTTGTTATGACAGATGGTACTTCGTACAAAGTACTTCCAATCGCAAAAGACTACAAACGCATTGGCGAAGGTGATACAGGTTTAAATACAGGTGGTATGGGTGCAGTATCTCCAGTATCGTTTGTCAATAAAACGTTCAGACAAAAGGTAGAAGAGCGTATCATTATTCCAACAGTAAACGGACTAAAAGCTGAAGGTATCGACTACAAAGGATTTATCTTTATCGGATTAATCAAAGTAGATGGAGAGCCTGTAGTAATTGAGTACAACTGTCGTATGGGAGATCCAGAAACAGAAGTTGTAATGCTTCGTATCCAATCTGATTTTGTAGATCTATTGGAAGGTGTTGCAGAAGGTAATATTGAAGAGAAAACGTTAGTGATTGATCCACGTTCTGCTGTAACTGTTATGCTAGTTGCTGGAGGATATCCTGGAGATTATAACAAGGGAGATGAGATGACAGGTTTGGACCAAGTATCGGGAAGTATTCTTTTCCATGCTGGAACAACGATGAAAGAAGACAAACTCGTAACCAACGGTGGACGTGTATTGGCAATCAGCTCTTATGGTAAAGATAAGAATGAGGCACTTGCGGCTTCGTTTTCGAATGCTAACTTGATTACTTATACGGGAAAGAATTACCGTAAAGATATCGGGTTTGATTTATAAAACATTCACCTTGTAATTCATTAAGCGAATGATAAGAAGAAACGCTTATGGGCGTTCATGGGTCGAAGGCAAAGGTCTCTTTGCCTTCGCTCTTTTTATAGCCTCTATATTATGGTATGCTGCCTATCTGAGGATGGGTTCGCTGTGGTTGTTACAGGTGCAAAATCAGCCAGGTACAACTTTTTGGCGCTGGATAGTTCAGTGGGTTTCTCAACCCGTATGGGCTTGGTGTATTGGTTTTGCTGCACTGGTTGGTATAGCTGTTTTAATTCAGCAGTTGCAATATACACTTGCATTAATAAGGGAGAAAACAGCATTGCCTTTTTTCTTTTTTCTTCTTTTTATTTCGTCTAATCCTCGACAGTTACCTTTTACACCTCAGTTATTTGCAGGAACCTGTTTCTTATTGGCTTTGTATCAGTTATATGCCTCTTATCATACACAGAATAGTTATAAACGATCTTTTAATTGGGGTTTTTTATTGGGCATAGGGGCACTTATCTGGTCTCCATTGTTGTGGATTATCCCACTTTTTTGGTATGGGATGTATCATTTACGTTCGCTTTCGGGGCGTACTTTTGGCACTTCGCTTATCGGTGTATTTACTCCTTTTTGGTTGGCTTTGGGTGTCTGTCTATTACAGCACGATTATCAGCTATTTAGTGATATTGGCAGCTCTTTGCTTCGGTTCGACTTTAATGGATGGAATGAAAACTTATATGGATTTCTCGCCATGGCTTATGTCTTTGTTCTTACGCTGGTCTCCTCTTTACATCTTTTACTTAATGAGTTTCGCGATAACGAGCGTACGCGACAGTATTTGTCGTTTGCTTTCATTACTGCGATCTATACATTCTGTTTTAGCTTTGTTTTTGAGCGCAGTGTTAATGCTTTTCTATTTATCAGTGCTATAACCTCTACGATCTTGATTGCCCATTTTTTTACGGTAAACTGGAATAAGTGGATTCGCATTCTTTTTGTATGTACGATATTATATTTCTTAACTCTTTTCACTTTACGCTTATGGATATATTAATTGCTTGGGGATACCTTGGGGTATTTTTCTCCTCTTTTTTAGCTGCAACAGTGCTTCCTTTTGCTTCTGAAGTTGTACTTACTGGTGTTTTATTAGCAGGTGCTGCCTATTGGCCTTGCATGATTGCTGCAACGCTGGGTAATTTCTTAGGAGGTATGAGTTGTTATTACCTTGGTCGGTTGGGTAAGATCGAATGGATAGAGAAGTATCTTAAGTTAGATCGAAAAAAAATTGATAAAGTCCAAAAGTGGATAGAGGGTAAAGGTTCTGTAATGGCTTTTTTTGTATTCCTACCTGGTGTAGGTGATTTTATAGCTGTTGCTTTAGGCTTTATGCGTGGCAATGTATGGATTGTAGCAATCTCTATGTTTATAGGTAAGGCAATCCGCTACTGGATATGGATGGAGCTAGTATTTAAGGTGCAGGAGGCTATTGTTTAGTGCTTTTTCCAACTTTAAAAAGGAAGCATTTGCTGTAGCTTCATTGCTGCGCGATATTCAGCATTCTTACCATTACATACACGATCTAATAATGCCCAAAAACGGTCACTATGATTCATCTCTACCGTATGGCATAGCTCGTGCAGTAGAATGTAATTGATTAAGTGTGCCGGTAGTGTGAGTATGTGGTAAGATAGGTTGATGTTTTTTCTTCCCGAACAGCTTCCCCAGCTACTTGTATTTCCTTTGATTGTAATATTGTTTATTTTAAAACCATGCTGTTTTGCTAAGTCGAGCAGTAGGAGCGGGAGTACTCTCTTTGCTTCAGTGCGTAGCACTCGGTGTATGATATCTTTTAAATAGCATTGCGTATTTTCATCTTCATAACTTAAATGATGCGGACAGCTGATGTGTAGTATACCAGCTTGAAGCTTTACATAGAAATTATCACGATCACTTTTGAAAATATTCAAACTAAAAGTATGCGTTGTTAACACAGTATCTTCATTTAATATCAGTTTCTTTCGAAGTGTTAGCTGGCTCAATAAATGATCTTTTTGTTGCTCAATAAAATCAAGAAGAACCTGTTTATTACCATGCATAGGGAGTGTTGCATACACACTACCAGCTTTAATTTTAAGAATATAGCGAACTGCCCGCGGATTAAAACAAATTGTGATAGCACCCAATTCTGGATGGATTATTACTTTTTCTCCTTTTTGTATCATAACGTGCGCAAAAGTAATAATTTTTGGCAAATAAAATTCAGTTGAAATAACTATCTTTGTGGTTCATTTGTTATAAATTGATGTAGAAAATATTAAATACAATAAAATAATTAATCATGAGCAAGAAAGCACTTTTAATGATTCTTGATGGATGGGGCATTGGTAACCATTCGAATGCAGATGTTATCTTTAACACACCAACTCCTTATTGGAACTACTTAGTTGAAAACTATCCAAATTCTCAATTAGATGCAAGCGGCGAAGCGGTAGGTTTGCCAGATGGTCAGATGGGTAATTCGGAAGTTGGACACTTAAATATTGGTGCCGGACGTGTAGTATATCAAGATCTAGTGAAGATCAACTTAGCATGTCGTGATAATAGCATCATGCAAAACCCAGAGATTCAAGCAGCATTTGGTTATGCAAAAGAAAATAATAAATCAGTTCACTTTATGGGATTGGTTTCTGATGGAGGTGTACACAGTTCATTGGATCATTTATTCAAATTATGCGATATCTCTAAAGAGTATGCAATAGACAATACGTTTATTCACTGTTTTATGGATGGTCGTGATACTGATCCACGCAGCGGTAAAGGATTTATCGAACAGCTAACTGCACATTGTGAGCAAAGCGCAGGTAAGATTGCATCGGTTATTGGCCGTTACTATGCAATGGACCGTGATAAGCGTTGGGAACGTGTAAAAGAATCTTACGATTTGCTTGTAAACGGCGTAGGAGAGAAGGTTAATTGCATGGTTGAGGCGATGGGTCAATCGTATGCAGCTGGTGTAACAGACGAATTCATTAAGCCTTTAGTAAACGCAAATGTAGACGGACGTATCCAAGCAGGTGATGTTGTAATCTTTTTCAACTACCGTAATGATAGAGCAAAAGAACTAACTGCTGTTTTGACTCAGCAAGATATGCCTGAAGCAGGCATGCAGATTGTCCCAGATTTGCAATTTTATTGCATGACTCCATACGATGCATCGTTCAAAGGTGTTCACATCCTATTTGACAAGGACAATGTAAGCAATACCTTAGGCGAATTCCTTTCAGCACAACAAAAAACACAACTGCACATTGCAGAAACTGAAAAATATGCACACGTAACATTCTTCTTTAATGGTGGTCGTGAAACACCATTTGATGGCGAAGAGCGTGTATTGGTTAATTCTCCAAAAGTAGCGACCTACGATTTGCAGCCAGAGATGAGTGCATACGAGGTGAAAGATGCGTTGGTAGCAGAAATCAACAAGAATAAGTTCGACTTTATTGTTGTGAATTATGCAAATGGTGACATGGTTGGTCACACAGGTATTTACAGCGCTATTGAAACAGCAATTAAAACGGTAGACGATTGCGTAAAAGAGACAGTTGAAGCAGCTAAAGCAAACGGATACGAAGTAATCATTATTGCCGATCATGGTAATGCCGACAACGCTGTAAACGCGGATGGCTCTGCTAATACTGCACACTCATTAAACCCAGTTCCTTTTGTTTATGTAACAGAAAACAAAGATGCACAGGTGAAAGATGGAAAATTGGCAGATGTAGCTCCTTCAGTATTGAAGATTTTGGGCTTAACACAGCCAGCAGAAATGACAGGTAACGTATTGATCTAAGAAGCAAACGAGGTATAAAAATATGATTCAAATAGGCGATACGATTGTAAGTTTTGATGTAATAGAAAAGAACTTTATCTGCGACCTTGCTCATTGTAAGGGAATTTGTTGCGTTGAGGGTGATTCTGGAGCTCCTGTCGAAGAGGAGGAGCAAAAGCTTTTAGAAGACGTGCTTCCACTTGTGTGGGACGATTTAGCTCCTATAGCGCAAGACCTAATCAATAAACAAGGCGTTACATATAGAGATAGAGATGGCGATTTAGTTACGTCAATAGTAAATGGTAAAGATTGTGTGTTTACTTGTTACGATGCAGATGGTATGTGTAAGTGTGCGATCGAAAAGGCTTATAGAGCTGGATTAACTACCTTTTACAAGCCTATTTCGTGTCATTTGTATCCCATTCGTTTGGGTACGTACGGAGTATATACAGCTGTAAACTATCACCGATGGGGCGTTTGTAAAGCAGCTGAATTACTAGGTAAAAAAGAGCACGTGCCGATCTATAAATTCTTAAAAGAACCCCTTATTCGTAAGTTTGGCGAAGATTGGTATCAAGAGCTAGATAAAACGGTGGAGTTGCTTAAAGAGGAAACTGCTGAAAGAAAATAAAAATGTTTGTGAAGTGATTATAAAATGGAAAAATGAATCTAATTTGAGATTTCATTTTGCAATCACTTTGCAGCGCTTTTATGGTGAAATATAAGGATATAATTAAAAATAACAGCAAAGGTATTAGGTTTTGTAATTAGTTTTTTTGTACCTTTGCAAGGTTTTTACACTAAAAGGCTTTGGGAAAATTTGATTTATACAATATAGATTTAAAGAATCTAGCTTTAGGGATACACCAAAAGGCGTATTTCTTAGAGAACAAATTTTTTGCTGATATAGATGGAGACGAAGTACAAAGAGGTAAGGTTCAAGTAGATCTTACTATTAATAGTACTGATTTAATGTTCGATATGAACTTCCAGATCGCTGGTTCAGTGGTTATATCGTGTGATCGTTGCTTAGACAATATGGAATTGGCTATAAGTACGAAAAACCGATTGGTTGTGAAATTTGGAACAGAGTATGCCGAAGAGAGTGATGAGGTAATCATTGTTCCCAAAAGCGAAGGCGAAATAGATCTTTCATGGTTTATTTACGAGTTTATTGCACTAGCACTGCCGATGAAGCATGTTCATCCAGTAGGGAAATGTAATAAAGCGATGGCTTCGCAATTGAAAATGCATACAGCAAAGAGTATTAATCTGGATAATGAGTTTGCTGATAACACAACAAACATTGAGGTCGGAGATCTTGATGGCGATATCCAAACAGATCCAAGATGGGATGCTCTTAAAGGTTTAGTAGAGAATAATAACAATTAAAATAAATTAAAATGGCACATCCTAAAAGAAGACAAGGTAAAACAAGACAAGCCAAGAGAAGAACTCATGACAAGGCTGTCACTCCAACAATGGCTATTTGCCCTAACTGTGGCGCATGGCATATTTATCACACAGTGTGTGGTGAGTGTGGATATTACAGAGGCAAGTTAGCAATTGTAAAAGAAGCTGCAGTTTAAGTTTATTTGTTGAATACAATAAATAAACAGAAGAAATAGCCCTAAAATCCTTTTTTTAGGGCTTTTTTTTTAAACTAGAGGTACCTCTACAACAGATTTCCATTTCCATCTACAGTGTCTATTTGATAGTTTAGGAATTGGAAATTTACATATGTATGGTGTAGGATATGTTCATCCAGCATCTTATGAAACAGTAGATAATCGTATGCATGCGGTGTATCAAGAGCGAAAGCTGTTTTCAAAGCAGCAGTTTCGTCTATGTCTGATGCAATTGCCAGAAGAATGAAAGTTCTACTGGAAAAAGTGATGATTAATATAGAAAAATATGGTAACACAAGTGCAGGCACAATTCCTATTTGTTTATGGGAGAGGGAAGAGCAACTAAAGAAGGGTGATAACATCATCTGAGCTGTTTTCGGTGCAGGTTCTACTTGGGGTACCCTTTATTATAAAATGGGGATATAATGGAAAAAAAGCATAAATCTGGATTTGTCAATATCGTAGGAAACCCAAATGTAGGGAAGTCCACGTTGATGAATCTTTTAGTGGGAGAGAGAGTCTCGATTATTACTGATAAGGCTCAAACAACGAGACACCGTATTATGGGTATTGTAAATACCGACGATATGCAAATAGTGTATTCTGATACGCCAGGTGTGTTGCAACCAAACTATAAGTTGCAACAGTCTATGCTTCATTTTTCAGAATCTGCATTGGGAGATGCGGATGTATTATTATATGTAACGGATGTAGTAGAAAAAATCGATAAAAACGAAGCATTTTTACAAAAAGTCCAAAATGTTGATTGTCCTGTGTTATTGTTGATCAATAAAATAGATCTATCCAATCAAAAGTCTCTCGAAGAGCTTGTAGCACACTGGAATGAGTTGTTACCAAAAGCACAAATTCTTCCAATCGCGGCACTTTCAAAGTTTAATATAGATGTTATTAAATCGAGAATTGCGTCGTTGATACCCGATTCACCACCTTATTTTGACAAAGATGCGTTGACCGATAAGCCAGCACGCTTTTTCGTAACAGAAATAATTCGTGAGAAGATTCTGTTATATTATCAAAAGGAGATTCCTTACGCTGTAGAAGTTGTAGTGGAGCTTTTCAAAGAGGAGGAAGATTTGATTCGCATCAAATCGTTGATTATGGTTGAAAGAGATTCTCAGAAGGGAATTATTATAGGACATGGCGGACAAGCTCTTAAGAAAGTTGGAGCTATGGCCCGAAAAGATATCGAACGTTTCTTTGAGAAGAAAGTTTTTCTTGAAATGTTTGTAAAGGTTGAAAAAGACTGGCGTAGCAGAGACAATATTTTAAAGAGTTATGGTTATCAATTGGATTAAGGCTTATAGCTTCAATGTTTTATAACCAATTTAGCGAAAAGAGAATTTATGGGAAATATAGTTGCAATTGTTGGTAGACCTAATGTAGGTAAATCAACGTTATTTAATCGTTTAACACAGAGTCGTAAGGCTATTGTGGACGATATTTCAGGTACAACACGTGACCGCCAGTATGGAAAAGCGGAATGGTTAGGCCGTGATTATTCTGTAATTGATACAGGAGGCTGGGTAGTAAACTCGGACGATATATTTGAAAGTGAAATTAATAAGCAAGTTCAACTTGCTATTGACGAAGCCGACGTTATTTTGTTTGCAGTAGATATTACCAATGGTATCACCGACTTAGACCAACGCGTAGCACAGCTATTGCGTCGTTGTGAGAAAGAAATTGTATTAGTGGCTAATAAAGCCGACAATTTTGAAGCACATTACGGTTCGGCTGAATTTTATAAATTTGGTTTAGGAGATCCTTTCTGTGTTTCGGCAATCAATGGTTCAGGTACTGGAGATTTATTAGACGAGATGGTTTCTAAATTCAAAGATGACAATTCAAACGATCCAGAAGAGGAACTTCCTCGTATTGCTGTCGTTGGTCGTCCGAATGCAGGTAAATCATCTTTAGTAAATGCCTTTATTGGTGTAGAGCGTCATATTGTAACAGATATTGCTGGTACAACGCGTGACTCTATCTATACAAAATACAATAAATTTGGATTGGATTTCTATTTAGTTGATACTGCTGGTATCCGCAAAAAAGGAAAAGTAAACGAAGATCTAGAGTACTACTCTGTATTGCGTTCGATCCGTTCAATTGAAAACTCTGACGTTTGTGTATTGATGCTTGATGCCACACGTGGTATTGAAAGTCAAGACTTAAATATATTCTCTCTGATTCAGAAGAATAGCAAGGGTTTGGTTGTTTGTGTAAACAAATGGGACCTTGTAGAAGATAAAAGCGATCAGGTAATTAAAGAATTTGAAGGTGCTATTCGTGAGCGTTTGGCTCCGTTTAAAGATTTTCCAATTATCTTTATGTCTGCTTTAACGAAACAACGTATCTTTAAAGTGCTTGAGACAGCGAAAGAGGTTTACGAAACACGTAATAACCGTGTCTCTACCAATAAGCTGAACGAAGTGATGCTTCCTCTTATCGAGGCATACCCACCTCCAGCATGGAAAGGTAAATACATTAAGATTAAGTATGCAACACAACTTCCAGGGGTACGTACGCCGACGTTTGTGTTCTTTGCTAACTTACCTCAATGGATTAAAGAGCCATACCGTCGTTTTCTTGAAAATAAAATCCGTGAACACTGGAACTTTACAGGAACACCGATTAATATATTTGTAAGAGAAAAATAAGTATATAAAAAAAGGGAGCCTCAAAATAGTAATATTTTGAGGCTCCCTTTTTTTATATACTTATTATTTAGACTTATGCTCGTCTAACTCGATCTCTTTCACTTTACGGAATAGGTCTGAGGCAAACACAAAGTCGTTTAAGGATTCGTTTGTCGACAAGATCACATCATCTTTACTGCCTTCCCACTCTTTTACACCCTCTTTGATAAAGATAATTTTATCTCCGATATTCATCACCGAGTTCATGTCGTGGGTGTTGATTACGGTAGTCATCTGAAACTCTTGCGTAATGTCGTGAATCAAATCATCAATGATAAGCGATGTTTTGGGATCAAGCCCCGAGTTGGGTTCGTCACAAAAGAGGTATTTAGGGTTCAGAGAGATCGCACGAGCAATGGCTGCACGTTTCATCATTCCACCACTAATCTCTGACGGGTAAAGGTGTCCAGAGCCAGTTAAACTGACGCGTTCGAGGCAAAACTCGGCACGTTTGAGTCGCTCTTTGTTGCTTTCGTCAGAGAACATCTCAAGCGGATACATTACATTCTCTAGTACAGTCATCGAGTCGAATAGTGCAGAGCCTTGAAACAGCATACCCATCTCTCGGCGTAGCATATTTAGCTCCTTTTTATTCATCTTAATAAGGTCTCTGCCATCGTAAAGAATTTCGCCTTTGTTGGGCTTGATTAATCCGATTACATTCTTTACCATTACGGTTTTCCCCGATCCACTACGCCCGATAATTAGGTTTGTTTTTCCCTTTTCGAATGTGCAAGATATATCGTTTAGAACCGTTCTTCCTTCAAACGATTTTGTTATGTTTCTTAGTTCAATCATAATTACGCGAGCATTAATTGAGTCATTATTACATCTGCTAAAAGAATCATTATACTACTCATTACAACAGCATTTGTACTCGCCTTACCTACATCCAATGCTCCGCCTCGGGCATTGTACCCAAAGTAAGAGGCTACCGATGAAATAATAAAGGCATAGATAACTGATTTTAAAATAGAATACCCAACGTAGAATGAGTTAAAGTAGTATTGAAGTCCGTACTCAAACGCACTCGTAGGAAGTGATGGAGTAATCATACTCGCTAAATAACCGCCTACAATACCTGTAAACATACTGAAGATAACCAGTACGGGAATGAACAGCATCAATCCCACTACTTTGGGAAGGATTAAGAAGTTGGCCGAATTAACGCCCATAATCTCCATCGCATCGATCTGTTCGGTTACACGCATGGTACCAATTTCTGAAGCAATATTTGAACCAACCTTACCTGCTAAGATCAAACACATGATCGAAGAGGAGAACTCTAACAGGATAATCTCACGTGTGGTATAACCAATCGTAAACTTCGGAATTAACGGTGAGCTGATATTCAGAGAGATCTGAATAGCGATAACTGTACCGATAAATATAGAGATGATAATGACAATCCACAGCGAGTCTACGCCTAGTTTTGATATCTCTTTGATGAGTTGTTTAAAGAACATACTCCATCTGTCTGGTATGCTTATTGCTTTATTCATAAGCAATACATACTCGCCAAATTTATGTAAAGATGCTTTCATTTTATGCTTGTTATTACATTAATGAAGCAAAGATACATATAATTTAGATGGGGGGCTCTGTCTTACATTGTGTTTTTTTGAGTAATATGTTTGTGGATAGCTTATTATTTGCGTTTCTTTGCAGTAAATAATTAGATATGGCAGACGAAAAACAGATGGTGCTTCGGACCGAAGACCTTGTAAAGAAATATAAAACACGTACCGTTGTAAATCATGTATCCATACATGTGAAGCAAGGTGAGATTGTTGGATTGCTTGGTCCGAATGGGGCGGGTAAGACCACTTCGTTCTATATGACCGTTGGATTGGTAACACCCAATGCGGGCAAAATCTTTTTAGATGATGTAGATATTACAAACTTTCCGGTTTATAAGCGGGCGCGTCATGGTATTGGTTACTTGGCGCAAGAGGCATCGATCTTCAGAAAGATGTCGGTCGAAGATAATATCCGTGCTGTATTGGAAATGACGAATACAACAAAAGCGTATCAAAAAGAGAAATTGGAGAGCCTAATCTCTGAATTCGGACTGCATAAGGTGCGTAAAAACTTAGGAGATCAACTCTCGGGTGGCGAGCGTCGTAGAGCCGAGATTGCGCGTTGTTTGGCGATAGACCCTAAATTTATCATGTTAGACGAGCCTTTTGCCGGAGTAGACCCAATTGCTGTGCAAGATATTCAAAGTATTGTAGCGAAGCTAAAACATAAGAATATCGGTATTCTGATTACCGATCATAACGTGTACGAAACATTGTGTATAACAGATCGTGCCTACCTGCTTTTTGAAGGCAAAGTGTTGTTTCAGGGTACAGCCGAAGAGTTAGCTGAAAATGAAATTGTAAAAGAGAAGTATTTAGGTAAGGATTTTCAACTTCGCAAGAAGAATTTGTAGTTGTTACGCTGAAGCTTTTTTTCATGTAATATAAAAGAAGCGGTACCGATTATGTGTGAATTATTTCACGCTTAATTGGTACCGCTTCTTTTTATTTTACTAATTTCTACGTAGAAAGAATAAAAATCATCAGTAGTTTACTTCTCTTTTCTATTCTTTTTTTCGCCACGTTGCTTCTCTTTTCGTTTTTGAACCATTTGGGTGTATTTTTCGAATTGCTCTTTAGAGAGTAATTTTTCGATTTTAGCATCGCGCGTTGTGTTTAGTTTTTTTACTTTAGAACGTAGAGCTGCTTTATCGTCGCTGTATTCCTGTTTTAGCTTTTTTGTTTCGGCAGCATAATCTTTATTTATTTCTTTAAAAGCCTTTTTCTGCTCTTTGTCTAATTCAAGTGTTGAGAGCAAACGTTCTGCTCGTTTGTCGTTGTTTTGACGTCTTTCAATTTGTTGATTACTTGTGTTTTGTGGGATGTCTTGTGCCCATACTGAAAGAGTTGTTGCAAGTGCTATTGCACAGATAGTCATCATTCGTTTCATAAATTTGTTCTGTTTTATAATTTAATATTCCTGTTTTGAAATGTAATGTATATAAGACAGGATAGGGGGGTAATGGTTTAATGAAATATTGGATTTTAAACTCTTTTATCAATTATTTGAGGGTTGTTCTTGCCTGTTTTTTGATTGCAAATTAGAATTTATTTTGGTTTCTCTAATTTGAAATATAGTGCTGTTATGCCCTCTTTTCCCTGTATAAATTAACAAATTTTACGCAACTGTTACCGCACCGCATCCGCAACGTATAGTAAAAATAGTTGCTTTTTTTTGCATGCTTTAAGTTTCAGATAATCAATAGTATATATAGTATTTCGTTCTAGACTTATTTTAAAACCGCAACCTAACCGCACCACTACCGCACCGCAAGTGCAACTCCTTCTTAATATAGAATTAATTTATAATTAATTCTA
>CAMQTD010000056.1 GCA_947036995.1 uncultured Parabacteroides sp. | reverse complement strand
AAATAGGTGTTGCCAAATTGTTCATTTGACAGCACCTATTTTTTATTATTTAATATCAACTCCCTTGTGCAAATGAATTAAAAGAGCTATTTTTGTACTTGTTTTCGAGAACAAGTAAAACATTATCATATTATTTATAACAAATTAACGATTATGATTTATTCACATGAAGTTCAACACATGTGTGTTGTGAAAAAAGGAGCTAACCATCCATCAGCTCCAATTCCTGAAGAAGGAAAATGGGTTAGATCTAAAGAGATTTCAGACATCTCTGGTTTAACACACGGTATTGGCTGGTGTGCACCACAACAAGGTGCGTGTAAGCTAACACTTAACGTTAAAGAAGGAATTATCCAAGAGGCTCTTATCGAGACTATTGGTTGTTCAGGTATGACTCACTCTGCTGCTATGGCTTCAGAGATTATGCCAGGAAAAACTATCCTTGAGGCATTGAATACAGACTTAGTTTGCGACGCAATTAACACTGCTATGCGTGAATTATTCTTGCAAATCGTTTACGGACGTACGCAATCTGCATTCTCTGAAGGTGGTCTTCCAATTGGTGCTGGTCTTGAAGACTTAGGTAAAGGTCTACGTAGCCAAGTAGGTACAATGTTTGGTACGCTTGCTAAAGGAACACGTTACTTAGAAATGGCCGAAGGCTACTGTACTCGTATGGCATTAGATGCTGACGACGAAGTAATCGGTTATGAATTCGTACACCTTGGCAAATTTATGGAGATGACGAAGAAAGGTATTGATGCAAACGAAGCGTTAGAAAAAGCGAAAAGCTCTTACGGACGTTTTACTGAAGCAGTAAAATATATCGATCCTCGTAATGAATAGAAAAACAATTGTGCGCGTTTTGCTTGTGCTAATCGCCCTAACCATTATCGCATCCGTTGTTTGCTACTTCGTGATGCCTCCTTGGAAAGGCTTTTATGTGGCATGTTGCGGAGGCGTTGTTGTTTTGAATTTCATTTTCTCAATATTCTTAGTACATAAGAATTTTAAAAAATAAGCGCACAATGCAACGATATGATTCTGTGACGACAGAAACATACCAAAGTATAACCGATTATTTTTACAGTCTTTAAAAAAACAAACAAATTAAAAACTCTCAATATGGCTTTATTTGAAAGTTATGACCGTCGTATCGATAAGATCAACGCGGTATTAAACGAATACGGTATCAAAAGCATCGAGGAAGCAAAAGCTATCTGTGATGCAAAAGGTATCGATCCTTATACAATTTGTAAGGAAACTCAACCAATCTGTTTTGAAAATGCAGCTTGGGCATATGTAGTAGGTGCTGCTATCGCAATCAAAAAAGAGTGTAAAACTGCTGCTGAAGCTTCTGAGGCTATCGGTATTGGTTTGCAATCTTTCTGTATCAATGGTTCTGTAGCTGAAGACCGTAAGGTTGGTATCGGTCATGGTAACCTTGGTGCTCGTTTGCTTCGCGAAGAGACTAAATGTTTTGCATTCCTTGCAGGACACGAATCTTTTGCTGCTGCCGAAGGTGCTATCAAAATTGCTGAAAAAGCAAATAGAGTGCGTAAAGAGCCTCTACGTGTAATCTTGAACGGTCTTGGAAAAGATGCTGCAATGATTATCTCACGTATCAATGGTTTCACTTACGTACAAACTCAATTCGATTATAACACAAGTGAACTTGCTGTTGTAAGAGAAAAAGCATACTCTGAAGGTTTACGTGCTAAAGTTAAGTGTTATGGTTGTGATGACGTTCGCGAAGGTGTTGCTGTTATGCGCGCTGAAGGTGTAGACGTTTCTATCACTGGTAACTCTACTAACCCAACACGTTTCCAACACCCAGTTGCTGGAACTTACAAGAAAGAGTGTATCGAAGAAGGTAGAAAATACTTCTCTGTTGCTTCAGGTGGTGGTACTGGTCGTACGCTTCACCCAGACAACATGGGTGCTGGTCCTGCTTCTTATGGTATGACTGACACTATGGGTCGTATGCACGGAGATGCTCAATTCGCTGGTTCTTCATCTGTTCCTGCTCACGTAGAAATGATGGGATTCCTTGGAATGGGTAACAACCCAATGGTAGGTGCTACCGTTGCTGTTGCTGTTGCAATCGAGCAAGCTCTGTAAATCTTTTCTCTTTTCACTCTCTCTCTTATAATTTAAATCAGCCCTTGTTCTCTAAATCAGAGAGCAGGGGCTTTTTTAATTGCGATAAAACAAGCCACAACTAGCTGTAACAGCATATCGCAATTTGTTTTAAAATATACGTTGTTTATCTGTAAAAAGGGGACAATTCTTTTACTTTAATTATGTGTAATTTCGGTTAATTGGTAAGAATATTTAATACCTTTGCTTCTATAGATTAACTAAAACAACACGTTTATGCTTCAAATATTCTCAATCATCTTCTTAGTAATTTACACACTCACGGTAATATTTATTGGCATAAAGAACAGTCATTCGAAAGATAGTAGCGACTATTTTCTAGCATCACGACAACTTCCATCGTGGTTATTAGCGATTACATTTATTGCATCTTGGTGGGGAGGTGGTTCTGCCATTGATTTGGTAGATCATGCGTATACAGATGGGATATCTTCTTTTTGGATATATGGCGTACCAGTGCTGTTGTCTACTTTTATTATGGCATTCTTTGCCGCAAAGATACGTAAAACAGCGACTATAAGCCAGCCACAACTGTTTGCTAATAGATATAATCAAACAGGGGGACTTATGTTGACTTTTTTCATTCTACTATTTATGATTCTTGGTACTGCCGTACAGGTAATTGTGATAGGACACTTTTTCCAAACCTTTTTTAATATCTCCTACACTACTGGTGCAATAATAGGCACATCAATCGTGCTATTCTACTCGCTGTTTGGTGGGTTTAGGGGAGTTGTATTAACAGATCTATTGCAGTTTATATTCTTTCTGTTGGGTGCTGTTGCGCTCTGCGTATTTACCTACTATAAGTCGGGCGGTTTTGAGGCTGTAGAGGCACATGCCTTGAGCATTGGTAAAACAGACTACACCTCCTTTTGGAGCCGTGTGCCCGATTATGTAGCTTATATATTTACATTTGGTACTTCTTGGACGATTCAAGCCAATGTATGGCAACGTATATCGGCTGCTAAAAACGAAAAGAGCGCACGGAATATGATGATTATCAGTTTCTTTATTTTCATCCCCTTATACCTTATGGTTACCTTTACAGGGATGTTTAGCTCCGTTATGTTTGATGCGATACCCGAGGGAGGAATTGTTCCTCAAATAATACTTCAATTAGATTCTCCACTTTGGAGTGCGCTTATCTTTGTTGGTTTGTGCTCTGCTATTATGTCTACAATGGATTCGATGATTAATACAGGTGCATTATCGTTGAGTGTAGACATCTATCAGAAGTATATCAACAAAACAGCTTCTGCCAAACAGAATGTATTGATCGCGAGAATCTCAACACTTATTATTACAGTTGTAGCGCTGTATATTGGTATTAATATAGAGTCTGTTTTAACTGTTTCGTGGATTGGGGCAGACTTTCTTGCAACGGGTGCTTTTGTTCCCTTGTTAGGTGGATTCATTTGGAAAAGAGGAAATAGTCGTGCTGCTGTTGCATCTATGGGCTTTGGTTTTCTGTTTTGCATGTACAACCTTTTTGTAACGATGGGGTATCCATTACCTATTGCATGGGAGGCAGCTTCTGTATATCAGGCGTTGATCGGGATGACGGCTTCGTTTATTATTTATATCACAGTTAGTCTGCTATCCACACGAAAAGAAGAACTCGAACATTAAGTAATAAAGCTACAACAATCTTCTTTTTAATCTTATGCAATGGATTAATTCACCTTTTTTATTTACATTTGCTTTTATAGATAATATTTCCATACATTATAAATAGTAACCCTTATGCAAATCAGAAATTCTCAATTATCCGATCTCAATGCCATTACGCATCTTTACACACTGGCAAGAAAGTTTATGACTGAAACAGGAAATCCAAATCAATGGATTGATGGCTACCCATGCGAAAAGGTTATTACCACAGATATCTTGTCGGGGAATAGTTACGTTTGCACGGATAGCGATAACGAAATCTGTTGTGTATTCTACTTCGAAATAGGCGACGATCCCACATATGCAACCATTTACGGTGGCGCTTGGCTTAACAATAAATCGTATGGCGTAATGCATCGCATTGCAAGTTCGGGCAAAATAAAAGGCATTGCCAACAATTGTCTGCAATGGTGCTACGAGCAGTGCCACAACATGCGTGTAGATACACATGCCGAAAATAAAGTAATGCAACACATCTTACTGAAAAATGGTTACACACAGTGCGGAGTCATCATTGTTAAAAATGGAAGTGAGCGCGTTGCTTTTCAAAAAGAGTCTCATAACATCGGTTAAGTATCTTCAAATCCAATCGCATTACTGAAATATCTGTCTGCATATTTAAGATAAATAATAATATCTATCTAAGCGTATGTATATCCACATGTTATACAGGCTCTTTTTCTTCTCATATAATACAAATATGAGATTATTTCGCTACTTTTGCATAATAGAGCATTAGAATATAGATATATATAAAACGATACAATGGATTTTAAACTAAATAATGGTGGCTGCTGCATGAACAAAAAAGGATGCAGCAAGGTACAAAATTCTAAACTAAATACATACGATTGGCTTTGTGACGTGCCCGACGCGGAAAATGCCACTGACTATGTAGAGGTTCAATTCAAAAATACACGCAAGGCTTACTACCTTAATAGCACCAAATTACCTTTAGAAAAGGGTGATATGATCGCGGTAGAATCAAGCCCTGGGCACGATATCGGAACCGTTTCACTTACAGGAAAACTAGTTTTGCTGCAAATGAAAAAGAATAACGTCCGCACCGAAGGGTTGGAGGTTAAGCGCGTGTACCGTAAAGCCAAGCAAACGGATATTGAGAAATTCGAAGAGGCTAAATCAAGAGAACACGAAACAATGATTCAGTCGCGCCAAATAGCGAACGACCTCAAACTAAATATGAAGATTGGTGATGTAGAGTATCAAGGAGACGGTAACAAAGCCATTTTCTACTACATTGCAGACGAACGTGTAGACTTCCGTCAGCTAATCCGCGTATTAGCAGATACATTCCATGTACGCATCGAAATGAAACAGATTGGCGCACGCCAAGAAGCTGGACGTATTGGCGGAATCGGACCATGTGGCCGTGAACTGTGCTGCTCAAGCTGGATGACAAACTTCGTATCCGTATCTACTGGCGCAGCACGTTTCCAAGATATCTCGATGAATCCTCAGAAACTAGCCGGACAGTGTGCTAAACTGAAGTGTTGCATCAACTACGAAGTAGATACCTATGTAGAGGCACAAAAACGTCTTCCATCTAAAGAGATCACGTTAGAGACCAAAGACAACACGTACTACCACTTCAAAACAGATGTATTTAAACGCATAATTACGTACTCTACTGATAGATCATT
The DNA here is from genome assembly GCA_947036995.1 of uncultured Parabacteroides sp. GTDB lineage: Bacteria > Bacteroidota > Bacteroidia > Bacteroidales > Tannerellaceae > CAMQTD01. The sequence continues at coordinate 10,092 of CAMQTD010000056.1, read as the reverse complement.
CCCTGCAAATTTGATTACCATCTCTGCAGATCGTGCTTTTGACGTACTTGGCATGAATAAAAAGGGCACACGCCCTATCACCCTCGAAGCGGATAGCAAACCAGAGCCACCTAAACGTGATGCACTGGATATCTTAGGACAAGAGAGCCTTACACGCTTCGATTCGAATAAGAAGAAAAAGAAAAAACGCCCAATATTAGCAGGTGAAAAACCTGTTACCGAAAACAAAGAGGAGAGTAAGCAACCAAACAAAGAGGGTAATAACAGACCAAAACCGAACGATCGTAAAAAAGGCGAAGGAAGACCCGAACGTAAAGTAGAAGGTAAACCTACACGTACTGAAAACAAAGGCGAAGGCAATAAAGTAGAACCTAAAGCAGAAAAGAATAAAGGAAAAGAGAAGGAAAATACAGAAAGTACAACAAACGGACGTATTGAGCGCAGAAACAATGAGCGAAAAAGCGGCGAACGCAGCAACAGCCAAAAGAACAACCGCACAGCACGACCAAACCGTCCACGCCCTGTAAAACCAGAAAATGCAAATCCAACGAACGAAACGTCAACCCAAAGTGAAGCAACTTCTGCTAAAGTATAAACTTATTTGGGCTATAATATTAGGTAGCATCACGCTTGTTTCGTGTAAAGAAGAGGCAATCATCAATCAATACCAATTTATTGATGATTGCCTTTGGAGCAAGCATGATGCCTACTATTTCTCTGTGCAGATAAACGACATCACAACTCCCTATGATGTTTTTTTGAACATACGGAACAATGCCTTATACCCATATCAAAATATCTGGATTGAACATACGATGGAAAAACCAATCGGTCGGCTAGAGAAAAATAAATTAGCCTGTATACTTGCCGACAAACAAAATCACTGGATTGGAAGTGGGATATCCCTTTTTCAAAACAAATTCACATTAAAACAAAAGCACACCTTCGCACATAAGGGCACCTATACCTTTAGTATTAAGCACCTCATGCAAGATTCTCTACTGAGTGGAATTCAAGAAGTTGGATTCGAGATCAGACCTTCGCGCACACAATAGGGCTACATACGCTCTACGCGTGCCGCATCTAAGCGCAAAAAGATAAACAACAGAATAGTAAATCCCCAGAGTGAAGAACCTCCATAACTGAAAAATGGAAGAGGAATCCCAATCACAGGTGTTATCCCCGTAACCATTCCAATATTAATCACTAAGTGAAACAATATAATAGAGGCTACACTATAGCCATACACCCGCCTAAAAGAAGATTTTTGCCTTTCTGCCAAATAGATAAGCCTCAAGATAAAGATTCCAAACAGAATTACGACAGCGGTAGAACCTACAAAACCCTGCTCCTCGCCTACGGTACAAAATATAAAATCGGTATCCTGCTCAGGCACATACTTTAGCTTTGTTTGCGTACCGTTCAAAAATCCCTTTCCAAAAAAGCCTCCCGAACCGATTGCAATCTTAGATTGATTCACATTATATCCTGCCCCTGTAGGGTCGTCTGCCAATCCTAGTAATACTTTGATACGTATCTGCTGGTGTGGCTCTAAGATTTCGTTAAATACATGACCTACCGAAAACATAAATCCTAACGAACCCAATGCAAAAAGACCAATCAATGCATAATGCGAAACCCTACGAATAAGCGAAAAGATCATCAGATAGAGCGCTGAAACTACCAACACCCCAATACTTATATAAGCATAGTTTACTGGCATAGCAAACGAAAGCAGGTAACCAATCAGAAAACTGAGTGATGCACCACCTGCAATATACTGAATAGAACGCCAATTACGTCGCTCTACAAACAGTAGAATTAATGTTGTACCTAATATAATCAACGGAACTAGGAGTAATCCGAGTGGCGTATCTCCCACTAATACATCGGCAAACTTCATTGTAGTAACAAAAAAGACAACGGCACAAACGCCCAATAAAAGAATATACCCCGTCATTCCCTCTCGATATAACACAAGAAAAAAGGCAAGATAAACCAATGCAGAACCGGTCTCTTTCTGTAACAAAATCAAGATCATAGGCAGAAAGATAAGCATCAGCGCTTTCAAGAAGTTAGCTCCTTTGGTCAGCACAAAGCCGTACGAATTCACTAACTTACCCAGAGCCAGCGCCGTACTAAACTTAGCAAACTCGGCAGGTTGCATGCGGATAGGGCCTATTACTAACCACGAGCGAGATCCTTTAATGTCGGGTGCTAAAAAGATTGTTGCCACCAATAGCAGAATAACTCCCCCATAGATCAAATACCCATAGGTATCATAAAAATCAGCATCGAGCATCAAAATAACAAAGATCAAAGCAAGCGAGAGAACTATCCAAACTAACTGTGTACCAGGACGACCCGAAGGATCAAAAATCCCTGCATTATCAAATTCGTAGCTTGCCCCACAAATACTAAACCAACCAGCTGTTATCATCAGTAGATACAGTAGGATAGTAATCCAATCAATCGACTTCCAAAGACCTATATTTCTATTCACGACTTTTTATATTTATAATTAATTGACAGGTATATGCAAATAAAATGGCATATTCGGTAAAATAATAGATCTACGCAACTTCTCTTCTATTGGTTTGCTGATTTCCATAATTTCGCCACGCAAACCCTTTTCAATCATCAAACGCCCGATAGGCACAGCAAAGGTTGCACCAAAACCTGCATTCTCTACAAAAACAGCAATGGCAACTTGTTTGCCCTTATAGTTAGCATACCCCATAAAAACGGAGTGATCCTTACCGTGTGGATTTTCTGCTGTTCCTGTTTTACCCGAAACTTCGATATCGGGCAAATTAGTTCCACGACATGTACCACCTGTAACAGCCTGACGCATCCCCTCTTGTATGTATTTGTAATATTTTTGATCTACGCCTGTATAACGTCTTTTGGTATATAATGTATCTAAAGGCGTATCTTCAATCTCTTTCACTACATGTGGGGTGATAAAATAACCACCATTTGCAATTTGAGCAGCCATATTTGCAATCTGAAGCGGCGTAGTTGTAATCTCTCCTTGTCCGATAGCTGTCGAAATGATTGTACTCGAATTCCATCGTTTATTATATATCTTGTCGTACACTTTGCTATTGGGAATGTAACCTCGCTTCTCAGATGGCAGATCAATACCAAGCTTATACCCATACCCCATTGCAACAACATGATCTTTCCAAACCTCAAACCCTTCTTGTACGGATGGATAGCGCTTTCTATCATCAATCATATTATGCAATCCCCAACAAAAATAGGAGTTACACGAAGTAGCCAAGGCAGGGATCAGTGCCAAGGGCGAACCATGTGGGTGGCAAGCCGGCTTGCCTCCGCGATATGTATATCCCATTGCACAGCTAAACTGTGTATCAGGGGTAATTACCTTTTCTTGTAAGAATATGAGTGCTTGTACAGTCTTAAATGTCGAACCTGGCGGATAATAAGACATAATGGAACGATCAAAGAACGGCTTAAGCGGATTCTTTGCTAGCCTCCCATGATTCTTTCCTCGCCTACGTCCTACCAAAAGACTTGGGTCGTAAGTTGGTGCCGAAACCAACGAAAGCACTTCGCCTGTTTCGGGCTCTATCATCACGATAGAACCAATTTTATTGCGCATCAACGACTCGCCATAGGCTTGCAGTTCCATGTCAATAGCAAGTGTTAGATTTTTCCCTGAAACAGGTTTTATATCCTTTTTGCCCCCCTCGTAACGTCCTTTAATTCGTCCGTGTGCATCGCGTAGTAGAATCTCTTCGCCCTTTTCGCCACGCAGAATCTTTTCGTAAGAGCGCTCAATACCCGAACGTCCCGAATAATCGCCTGCAATATAGAATGGGTCTGCTTTGATGTCTCTTCGGTTTACTTCACCTAAATCGCCCAACAGAAGACCTGCATTGGGATAAACATACTCCCGAATGGAGCGCTTTTGAATATAAAAACCGGGGTATTTGTACATTTTCTCTTGCAACACACCATATTCGCGAGACGAAAGCTGCGAAAGGAATAGCTGTGGCACATACGAAGAGTAACCCGGATTGAGCCTTCGGTTACGTATATCGCGCAAGCGTTTAACCAATTGCTCTTTGGTGAGATTGAGTGTCTTACTAAAATCTAGTGTATCAAAGGGTTGAACCTCACGCATAATCAACATCACATCGTAGGCGGGTTGATTAAATACTACGGGTTTGCCCGTACGGTCATACATCATTCCGCGCGAAGGATAGAGTGTTTTCTTTAAGAATGCATTACTATCAGCATAGCGTTTGTAGTCGTTTTCGAGTACTTGTAGTGTAAATAACCGAATAATAAAGATGAAGACGATAACTACGATTGCACCGCCTATAACGTACTGTCTTTTCTCTAACTTGTAATTTTTATTATTATCCTTCACCTTTTATATATTCAAAATTGAGAGCTTCGATTGAAAAAAGTAGCAAAACAGTAAGTATAGTGCTTCCACCCACACGGAGCAAAAGATAGATAGGGTCAAAAAGCGTGAACGATTCTACAAAGAAAAGCATCACGTTCTGTATCAATACAAGCATCGTAAGGTATCTAAAATAGCCCCATTTAGTAAATAGTGCAAAAGAGGGCGCGCCCGATTCGGGCAAATCTTTACCAATAAAGAGTCCTTCAACAATATACGACCTAGCAAAACCAACCAATGTACAAGCCGCAGCATGCATCCCTGGTGTATTAGAAAACAGGTCGATGGTAAAACCTATCAGAAACGAAATAACTGTAATAAAACTGGATGGAATACTAAGCGGAAGTTTTATAATAAACAGCAAATAAATAAATGGCGTAGCCAAACGTAAGAAATAGATATTATTAAATATCAATACCTGAAGTAGTACACAGCACACAAAATAAATAATCCCCTTAAACCATGTACTAATCATGCTGCAAAGCCTCCTTCTCTATCTCTATTTGTTCTTTTTGAAAATAATTCACAATCACACGAACCTGAGATAGCGAGGTAAACGAGGTAGCCAACTTTACACGTATGGAGTAAAAAGCATCGTCTTGCTGTTTCTCAGAATCTACAACCTGCCCTACGATAAGACCTGCCGGAAAAAGTGCCGAATAACCACTCGTTACAATCGTATCGCCTGTTTCAAACTTTACATGCAACGGCAATTCGTCAACATTCGCATACGCTACATCACGACCATCCCACTGCATTGAGCCAAAATAGCTACTTCCCAGCACCTTACAACTCAGCCTAAACTTCGGATTGAGCAACGGTAATACGACTGCAAAATGATCTGATACAGTAGATACCACGCCCACAACGCCATCGGACGAAACCACTCCCATATCGGGAGCAATGCCATCCAATCGCCCTTTATCTATTGTTAAGTAATTAGCTGTATGCGATACACTCTTATTTACAATGGTAGCCGTTACCGACTTGTAAGGAAAAGATGTAGTTAACGAATCGGGCACAAATCCACTAAACGTATCCAATTCTGCCTGCATCAGCTGAAACTGATCTTGCAAGTGAAGTAACTCCATCTCTAACTGTCCATTCTTATCGAGCAATGCTTTATTCTTTTCGACCAAATTCATGTATTGCAACACCTCGCCCGAAACAGACGATACATTCGCAACCACCACATTTGCCGAGCTTAGCAACACACTTCGCTGATAGCTGTTGTTGCGATAAATCAGTGCAAACGAAATAATTTCAAAAAGAATAAAAACAAACCAATGCCTTTTCCTGTATAGGAAATCGAGCAATTTACGCATACACCTTTACCTCTTAATTAGCGGATTAAGAAATTAAATTTGTCAATATTCTTCAACGCTACACCTGTTCCGCGTGCTACTGCATGCAATGGATCTTCGGCAATGTGAAATTGAATATTGATTTTATCTGTTAATCGTTTAGCCAATCCATGCATCAACGCACCACCACCAGCTAAATAAATTCCATTATGCACAATATCGGCATACAATTCGGGAGGTGTTTGCTCTAAAGCACTCAAGATAGCTGCTTCCACCTTTGCAACGGATTTGTCCAAACAGTGCGCAATCTCTTGATACGTAACGTGAATCTCCATAGGCAATGCCGTCATTTGATTTGGGCCATGCACTACGTAATCTTCTGGTGGATTCTCTAACGAAGTTAAAGCTGCACCTACGTGTATTTTGATCTGCTCTGCTGTACGCTCGCCCACCTTCACATTGTGCTGGCGACGCATATACTCCATAATATCAGATGTTAAATCGTCTCCTGCAATGCGGATTGATTTGTTCGATACGATACCCCCTAACGAGATAACAGCAATCTCCGTAGTTCCACCGCCTATATCTACAATCATATTTCCCTCTGGAGCTTCTACATCGATACCAATACCGATTGCTGCTGCCATTGGCTCATAAATCATATATACATCTCTACCCCCAGCATGTTCCGCAGAATCACGAACGGCTCTAATCTCTACCTCTGTACTTCCTGATGGGATACATACCACCATGCGAAGTGACGTTGAGAACCAACGATTTTTTGGATTAATCATCTTGATCATTCCTCTAATCATCTGTTCTGCTGCATAGAAATCAGCAATCACACCATCGCGCAAAGGGCGGATGGTGCGAATGTTTTCGTGCGTTTTACCATGCATTTGGCGCGCTTTCTCGCCCACTGCAAGTACTTTATCTGTTCTGCGATCCAGGGCAACAACAGAAGGTGCATCTACTACCACTTTACCATTACAAATAATGATGGTGTTAGCTGTACCTAGGTCCATTGCTATTTCTTGCGTAAAAGAAAATAATCCCATTCTCTAGTTTGTTTTAAACGTTATTTTTAGTAATTCAGTAATTCAAACATTAATGTTTGAAGTGACGTATACCTGTTTTAACCATTGCAATACCATGTTCGTTGCAATAGGCTACAGATAGCTTATCGTTAATAGATCCGGCTGGTTGAATCACAGCTGTGATACCTACATTGTCGGCAATCTCCACACAGTCTGGGAAAGGGAAGAATGCGTCTGAAGCCATTACAGCACCATTCAAATCAAATTCGAATGCTTTTGCTTTTTCGATTGCTTGTCTCAACGAATCTACGCGCGATGTTTGACCGATACCGCTAGCACATAGTTGTTTGTTTTTCACCAATGTGATTGCGTTCGATTTACTATTCTTTACCAATTTATTGGCAAACAATAGATCTTCAATCTCTTGTGCAGTTGGTTGCTTCTCTGTCATAGGCTCTAGATCTGCTGCTGTTTGAATGCTTAGATCCTTCTCTTGTACCAATACACCATTCAATAGTGAACGGAACTGCATAGGCGCTGTTTTAGCTTCTTTGCGGATTAGGATAATTCTATTCTTCTTTTGCATCAACACTTCTAGTGCGTCTGTATCATAGTCTGGAGCGATTACTACTTCGAAAAAGATTTTGTGCATCTCTTCTGCTGTAGCTTTATCGATTACAGCGTTTGCGATCAAGATTCCACCAAAGGCAGAAACAGGATCTCCTGCTAGTGCATCTTTCCATGCCTCCAAAACGGTAGGGCGCGAAGCAATACCGCAAGCATTGTTATGTTTAAGGATTGCAAACGTTAGTTCGTCAAATTCGTCGATCAATGTAGTTGCTGCATCAATATCGAGTAGGTTGTTATACGATATCTCTTTTCCTTGAAGCTGCTCAAACATAGCTTCAAAGTCTCCATAATAGAGTGCTTTTTGATGTGGATTCTCTCCGTAACGTAGCGATTTACCTTCGTCTACCGCCACACGTAATACAGAACCTTCACCACCGTCAAAGTAGTTAAAAATGGCACTATCATAACCCGACGAAACAGCAAAAGCCTCTTTTGCAAACCATTTACGGTCTTGAATCGAAGTTTCGGCTCCTTTTTCTTCTAGGATAGTCATCAATGGTTTGTATTGTGTTTTAGACGCTACAATTACCACATCGCCAAAGTTTTTAGCTGCTGCACGAATTAATGAGATACCACCGATATCAATTTTCTCGATAATCGCTGCCTCTTCTGCACCCGAAGCTACAGTTTCTTCAAAAGGATATAAGTCTACAATAACTAAATCTATTTCAGGAATTTCAAATTCAGAGATTTGAGCCTGATCTTTATCGTTATCTCTACGATTTAAGATTCCACCAAACACCTTTGGATGCAATGTTTTCACACGTCCACCCAAGATAGACGGGTAGCCTGTAAGGTCTTCTACTGCATCACAAGGGACGCCCAAAGACTCGATAAACGATTGGGTTCCACCGGTTGACACAAAAGTTACTCCTTCACTGTGTAATTTTCTCACAATCTCATCAAGTCCCTCTTTATGAAATACAGAGACTAAAGCGCGTTTAATACGTTTTGTTGCAGACATGTTATATATCAGTTTACATTAATGTTTTAAAGCACAAAAGTAGTCATTAATATTTATAATTATATGCTACGTTTCGAAAAAAATCATGCGATAAGCGGTACTAAAATATTAATATACCAAAATCACCTGTTAAAATATCATGTAGATAATTTGCGTTTAACTGATAAATCGCAATAAAAACAGTATATTTGCCTTTCGATTATCCTATTAGACTTAAAACCACGGTGTAATGAACTATATAATCGTTAGAAGATAAAATAGATAATAATATATAATACAACAAACCATGAAAAAAACATTTCTCACATACAAGTACTTGCTCCCTATTGTTGCCTGTGCATTTATTGGCGAACTACAAGCACAAGAGGCGTTTCCTAAACCTACGCCAATGAAGGCGCAAATGTCCGAATACTGGACTCCACAACCTGCCGTAGTTACCCCTGGCACACAGAGTAAAGATGTTATTGTGCCTGCTCCGTCCGATGCAATTATCTTATTTGATGGCGAAAATCTTTCGCAATGGCAGTCTACCAAAGGCGGACCTGCGGAATGGAAGCTAAGTAAAGGCGCATTTACGGTAGATAAAAGTAAGGGCGATATTGTAACTAAACGTAAATTTGGCGATTTCCAACTCCATATAGAGTGGATGATTCCGAAAGATATTAGCGGTAAAAGTCAAGGACGTGGTAACAGCGGTCTGTTTCTACAAGATAAATATGAGATACAAATCTTAGATTGCTATAATAACCAAACGTATGTAAACGGACAAACGGGTAGCGTATACAAGCAAACGCCACCACTAGCAAATGCGATGCGCAAGCCTGGCGAGTGGAATAGTTACGAGATTATTTACAAAGCGCCTACGTTTACGAAAGATGGACGCTACCGCACCCCTCCGACTGTTACGGTGATTCAAAATGGCGTGTTGCTTCAAAATCACACCACAATACTTGGTACTACGGAGTATATCGGATTCCCTAAAGTTGCTCCGCATGGCGATGGTCCTTTGCGTTTGCAATCGCATGGCGACCCGAGTGAGCCGATTAGTTTCCGCAACATCTGGGTTCGTGAGCTTTAAAAGTTAATACGGCTGACAATAAACGTGCGTTATTGCATGCTATCGGTTGGCAATAATAACTAAAAGAGATTTCGAACTTATCAGAATTCAATCAATACTGCATTTAAACTATCGTTTTGCTTCTAAAACGATAGTTTAGCTGATTCTATCTTTGCGATACAATGCAAAGATAGAAGATGATAACGTCCATTTACAGCAGATACTGCACCTTTTTGGGTATTGGTGCAGTACTTTCTGAAAAAAAGTACGGTGTTTTTTGCCAAAAGGCAGGGACTTTGGAGGGAATAGGTAGGCGGCTTTTGGTGAAAAAGTGCCTAGTTCTGGGTGAAAAAGTACACGGTTTTTTAAATTTAGCCAGTTTGGGTGTGTAAAATGGTGCTGAAAATGGCTTATTCTCTCTATATGAAGATGAAATAGAAACATTCATCTAGTGATAAAATAATACTGTATAATCATTTTTGCAAACACAATGCAATATACAACTTCATAATAAAAACAAAACAACACTATTTACTACCAAATCAGATCAATCAGCAAAACCTAAACTCCGCTGTATCGAGTTCAAATCCACATTCCTTCACTTAGCACCGAATTAAGCGCGTTTGAGCGCGATTAATTATCAAAATGACAAATTGATATAA
>CAMQTD010000055.1 GCA_947036995.1 uncultured Parabacteroides sp. | reverse complement strand
AAACCCGTAATGTTTTGAACTAAAAAGTCCGCGGCTTTTACTCCTAAGCATTGCGGCTTTAGGGAAGAAATATCGCGGTTTATTTTCGATTATATAGTAAAATAACATCGCTGTACTCACCGATTTTAGCAATGATGAGATTCTAAATAAAAAGCTACAGAAGTGAGAAAGTTCGCAGTGATAGATTCTTTTTGTTACAGTCGCAGTATGAATTAATGTATAATATTACCCTAATTTGAACCTTCCAAGACCAATATAAGATATAAATGAAACTAAAAGATTTCTTTTTAGTAGTTTTCACAATAATTTGATTGCTAATTACAAGAAAAGAATAACTTTGTGCTAGGATTAGAAAGAAATATACAAAAATATAAATACAAACGCAATGGATACAAAGATTCAGGAACTAACTGAAAAGATCTACAAAGAAGGAGTAGAAAAAGGTAACCAAGAAGCAGAGCAAATAGTAAGTGAGGCTAAGGCACAAAAACAAACACTTATTGATGAAGCACAAGCTGAAGCTCAGCAAATTATTTTGACTGCTCAAAAGCAAGCAGCCGAATTAAAGAAAAATGCAGAAGCAGAGTTGAAATTATTTGCCTCTCAAACAGTCGAAGCCCTGAAAAGTGAAGTAACAAACTTAATCACAGGAAGTGTAGTAACTGATAGTGTGAAATCTGCCCAAGTTGATCCAACGTTTATGCAAAAGGTAATGCTTACCATTGCACAAGACTGGGTAACGAAAGAGTCTTTGACGATACAATCGGCCGATGCTAAGTCGCTGACTGAATACTTTGAAGCCAATGCTAAGAATTTATTATCTAAAGGCGTTAAAATAGAACAGGTAAATGGTAAAGAGATGACATTTACAATTCTTCCTGCCGATGGCTCATACAAAGTGAGTTTTGGTGAGGCAGAATTTATTGCATTCTTCAAAGAATTTTTACGTCCGCAGTTAGTCGAAATGTTATTCTAACCATGAAAAACTATTACGCACTGGTTGCAGGGCTGCCTAATATCGCTTTTGATGATAGCAAAATAACCTATACGATAGACGCATTTCGCGAAGAATTAGGAGATCAGTTATCAACAAGTGATAAAAAGTTGATTGACCTTTTCTTTTTTAAATTCACCAATAAGAATTTATTGGATTACTTAAATAATCCAGAATGCTCTTTAGATGCTCGTGGAAGTATGTCTACAGAGGATTTCGCTGAATTTATTCAAGCAGCTAAAAATGAAGAACCGTATAAAAGTCAATCATTGCCTTCATACTTCAATACATTTATGTATGGATATATGGAAGAGAAACAGCACGATTCAATTTCGTGGGAAGATCAATTAGCATCACTTTATTATGAGTATGCATCACGTTGTAGAAATGAATTTGTATCAGCATGGTTCGAACTTAACCTAAATATAAACAATATCTTAGCAGCATTTACGTGTCGTAAATATGATTTAGATAAATTACAATATATTGTAGGAGATAATGAAGTAGCTCAAGCTATTCGCAATTCAAATGCACGTGATTTTGGGTTAGGAGATATGGCAGACTATCTGCCCGAACTTCAACGTATCACTGAAGAATCAGACCTATTAGAGCGTGAGAAGAAAATAGATATGTTTAAGTGGAATTGGATCGAAGATAATATCTTCTTTCATTACTTTTCTGTCGAAACAATCTTTGCTTACGTTTTGAAGCTCGAGATGATTGAGCGTTGGGTTACATTGGATAAGAAAACAGGAGAGCAAATGTTCCGTGAAATAGTACAAGCGCTCAAACAAGGAAGTTTATCGTCTTTAGAAGATTTTAAAAGAAACAATAATAAATAATATATGGCTACGAAAGGTGTTGTAAAAGGAATCGTATCCAACCTCGTTACAGTAGAGGTAGACGGACCGGTTTCTCAGAATGAAATCTGTTACATTTCTGTTTCAGGCGTAAAGCTAATGGCAGAGGTTATTAAAGTAATAGGTCAAAATGCTTACGTACAAGTGTTCGAAAGTACACGTGGTATGCGTGTAGGTGACGAAGCAGAATTTGAAGGACATATGCTCGAGGTAGTATTAGGTCCGGGTATGCTTTCGCGTAACTACGATGGATTACAGAATGATTTAGATAAGATGCAAGGTGTATTTTTGCAACGTGGCGATTATACCTATGCACTTGATAATGATAAAATATGGGAATTTAAACCTATCGCTAAAGCAGGAGATAAAGTAATTGCTGGTGATTGGTTAGGTGAGGTGGACGAAAACTTTCAACCACACAAAATCATGGTTCCTTTTACATTCAAAGGAACGTATACGATTAAGAGCGTAGCTCCAGCAGGTAAATACACGATCGAACAAACGATGGCTGTATTAGTTGCCGAAGATGGTTCAGAGATTGATGTAAACATGATTCAACGCTGGCCAGTAAAGCGTGCTATCACGTGTCATAAAGAGAAGCCACGTCCTTACAAATTGCTTGAAACAGGTGTACGTACTATTGATACAGCTAATCCAATTGTAGAGGGTGGTACAGGATTTATCCCAGGACCATTCGGTACAGGTAAAACCGTTTTGCAGCACGCTATTTCGAAACAAGCCGAGGCTGATATCGTAATTATTGCTGCTTGTGGTGAGCGTGCCAATGAGGTGGTAGAGATCTTTGCAGAGTTCCCACACTTAGTAGACCCACACACTGGTCGTAAGTTGATGGAGCGTACCATTATTATTGCCAATACATCGAATATGCCCGTTGCTTCGCGTGAAGCATCTGTTTATACAGCGATGACGATTGCGGAGTATTACCGTTGCATGGGATTGAAAGTTTTACTTATGGCGGATTCTACATCACGTTGGGCGCAAGCATTGCGTGAGATGTCTAACCGTTTGGAAGAGCTTCCTGGACCAGATGCATTCCCGATGGACCTTTCGGCTATCGTGGCAAACTTCTATGCACGTGCAGGATATGTATTTTTGAATAACGGAAGCACAGGTTCTGTTACATTCATCGGAACAGTATCTCCAGCGGGTGGTAACTTGAAAGAGCCCGTTACAGAGAATACGAAAAAGGTAGCCCGTTGTTTCTATGCGCTTGAGCAAGAACGTGCCGACCGTAAGCGTTATCCAGCCGTAAACCCAATTGATAGTTATTCGAAATATTTGGAGTATCCAGAGTTTCAAGAATACATTGCGAGCCATATCTCGCCAAGTTGGATTGAGAAAGTGAACGAGATCAAAACACGTATGCTACGTGGTAAAGAGATTTCGGAGCAGATCAATATCCTTGGAGACGATGGTGTGCCAGTAGAGTATCACGTTATCTTTTGGAAATCAGAGTTAATCGACTTCGTTATTATGCAACAAGATGCTTTCGATGCAATTGATGCCGTAACGCCATTGATCAGACAAGAGTATATGCTTAACAAAATTACAACCATCTGTCATACAGATTTCAATTTTGATAGCTTCTTGGATGTAATGGAATACTTTAAGCAGATGATTAACCTATTCCGTCAAATGAATTATTCAGAGTTCAAGAGTGAAGCATTCTTCGGATTTGAAAAACAGATAGACGCTTTGATTAAAGAGCGCGAAGCTAACTCAACACAAAAATAGTATGGCAACAAAAGCATTTCAAAAAATATATACTAAAATAACCCAGATTACAAAAGCTACCTGTTCGCTTAAGGCAACAGGAGTAGGGTATGACGAGTTAGCTTCCGTAGATGGTAAGTTGGCTCAGGTGGTGAAGATTATTGGAGACGAAGTTACTTTGCAGGTGTTCTCCGGAACAGAAGGTGTACGTACCAATGCAGAGGTCGTATTTATGGGTAAAGCGCCTTCGCTTAAAGTGGGCGAGCAGCTTGCTGGTAGATTTTTCAACGCCTATGGAGATCCGATTGATGGAGGTCCTATTCCTGAGGGAAAAGATGTTGAAATTGGAGGTCCATCGGTAAATCCAGTACGTCGTAAGCAACCATCAGAACTAATTGCAACAGGTATTGCAGGTATTGACTTAAATAATACGTTGGTAACAGGACAAAAGATTCCATTCTTTGCCGATCCAGACCAACCTTTTAACCAAGTAATGGCAATGGTTGCTTTGCGTGCACAATCTGATAAGATTATCTTAGGCGGAATGGGTATGACAAACGACGATTACCTATTCTTTAAGAACACCTTTAGTAATGCAGGCGCGCTAGATCGTATTGTTAGTTTTATCAATACAACCGAAGATCCATCTGTAGAGCGTATACTTGTTCCAGACATGGCACTTGCAGCAGCAGAGTATTATGCCGTTGAAAAGAATCAGAAAGTATTGGTATTGCTAACAGATATGACCAATTATGCCGATGCATTAGCGATCGTATCGAACCGTATGGATCAAATTCCATCGAAAGATTCAATGCCAGGATCACTTTATTCGGATTTGGCTAAGATCTACGAAAAGGCAGTTCAACTACCTGATGGCGGATCAATCACAATTATTGCCGTAACTACACTTTCGGGAGGAGATATCACCCATGCTGTACCAGATAATACTGGATATATTACAGAGGGACAGTTATACCTGCGTCGTGATAGTGATATTGGTAAAGTAATTGTAGACCCATTCCGCAGTCTTTCACGTTTGAAGCAGTTGGTAATAGGAAAGAAAACACGCGAAGATCACCCACAAGTGATGAATGCTGCCGTTCGTCTTTATGCTGATGCTGCAAATGCTAAAACAAAAATGGAAAATGGATTTGACTTGACAGACTATGATATGCGTACCATGTCGTTCTCTAAAGACTATTCAGAGAAACTATTAGCCATTGATGTTAACTTGGATACAACAGAGATGCTTGATGTAGCTTGGTCGCTATTTGTAAAATACTTTAATCCGAATGAAGTAAATATCAAACAAGTACTTGTTGATAAATATTGGAAAGAATAATACGCATACATTGAGTATGTGAAAAACAAATAAACAATGGCTATAAAGTTTCAATATAATAAAACCTCGCTTCAAGTGCTTGAGAAACAACTCAAGATGCGTGAACGTTCGCTCCCTACCATCAAGAGTAAGGAGAGTGCGCTGCGCGTTGAAGTTAAGCGCACAAAGAACGAGGCTAAAGCATTGGAACTCCAACTTGAAGACGAGATTAATGGATACGATAACATGGTAGCTTTGTGGAACGAATTTACACCCTCACTCATTGGAGTGAAAGATGTAAAGATGTCTGTTCGCAAAATTGCCGGTGTTGTAGTTCCCATACTGGACGAGATTGAATTTGAAATCGGAAAGTATAGTCTCTTTAATTCTCCCGCTTGGTTTACTGACGGTATTGAGCTGCTTAAAAAGTTGGCGCGTACCGGTATAGAAGCCGAATTTGCCGAGATGAAGCTGGGGTTACTTGAACATGCACGTAAGAAGACAACTCAGAAAGTAAATCTTTTTGAGAAAGTACAGATACCGGGCTATAAAGATGCTATCCGTAAAGTGAAACGCTTTATGGAGGATGAAGAGAGTCTCTCTAAGTCGTCGCAAAAGATTATGCGTGCGAACCAAGAAAAACGAAAAGAGAAGGAGGTTGTATCATGATTGTAAGAATGAGAAAATTTGCCTTTATGGTTTACCATAAAGAGTACGCATCGTTTTTAGAGTCGTTGCGCTCCATGGGTGTATTGCATGTAATTCAAAAGCAAGCAGTTGCCGAGAATGAAACTATTCAATCATTTGTTTCACAACGCAAACGAATCTCGATTGTATCGCGCCAATTCGCTACATTGAATCAGCATAACAACGTTACACCTCAAGAGCCTCAAGCGATGGGGCGTGTAGATGGGTTGTCAATGCTGGATCATATCGAAGAGTTAATGCATAAGCGATCTTCACTCAATACACAACTACAGGTTGTAGAGAAAGAGATTGACGAGATGTCTGTTTGGGGTAATTTCAAGTTCGAAGATATCGATCGATTAAAAGAGGCTGGCTATGTAGTTCGTTTCTTCTCTTGTTCGAGTTCGAAATTTGATCCTCAGTGGATAGCACTTTATAATGCAACTGTTATTAACTGTGTGCAATCGGTCGATTATTTTATCACCATAACAAAAGGTGATATCTCATTAGAGATTGATGCAGAAACACCAAGGCTTCCTGCACAAGGGCTTGCAAAATTAGACGAGCGTAAATCTGCAATTGTAAAAGAATTAGCAGAATTGCAGGCAGATCTAAATACACGAGCTGTGAGCGAATACAATAACTTGCTTGCATTGGATGTTCAAATTCAAAACGAATACAACTATTCAAATGTAATTGAGCAAACTGAAGCAGAAGCAAACGATACATTGATGTTATTAGAAGGTTGGGTGCCTGAGGAGCAATCTTCTGCCTTAACTGATGCGCTTGATAAAGATGGCTACTACTATCTTCCGATGGAGATTGAGGAAGAGGATAATGTTCCGATCAAACTTAAAAACAATCGTTTTGCAAAACTGTTTGAGCCTATAACATTATTATTCTCGTTGCCTAACTACAACGAGTTTGATCCAACACCATTCTTTGCACCATTCTTTATGATGTTTTTTGGGTTTTGTTTTGGAGATGCAGGTTACGGACTTTTAATCGTTCTAGTCGCTACAATCTTGAAATTTAAACTCTCAGACAAAGTGAAGCCATATTTGTCGCTGTTCCAGTTCTTCGGTCTATCCACCGTTGTATTCGGAATGTTGTCTGGTTCATTCTTTGGAATAAACTTAGTGCAAGTTGATGCGTTAATATCATTCAAAGAGTACTTTTTAGACCGAGATAATTTGATGACACTATCCATTGTTTTGGGTATTATGCAAATTATATTTGGTAAGAGTGTTGCAGCTGCACAAGTAATGGCAGTAAAAGGCTTTAAATATGGAATTGCTCCTATTGCTTGGATTGTTGTTGTATTGGCAGGATTAGGTATTTATGGATTACCTATGCTTGATATCGCAATATCTAAATCGGTCGAAACCGTTTTCAGTGCTTTAGCAGTAGCAGGTATGTTGGTTGCATTTGTTTACAATACGCCAGGGAAGAATATATTTCTGAATATCGGAACAGGTGTATGGAATGCATATAATATGGCTTCGGGCTTATTAGGAGATACATTATCCTACATCCGTTTGTTCGCAATCGGACTAACAGGTGGTATTTTAGGCGGTGTGTTTAACGATTTAGCTTTTTCTATGACAGATGGAATGAATATCGTTCTACGTGTTTTAGTTGTATTATTGATTCTGGTTATGGGACATACGATAAACTTCTGTTTATGTATGATTAGTTCGCTGGTACACCCAATCCGTCTTACTTTTGTGGAGTACTACAAAAATGCGGAGTTTGCAGGTGGAGGTAAACCTTACAAACCATTCAAACAAGAATTAAAAGAAGATTAAAGGAAATAAAAATAAAAAAATAACAAATTAAAAAACTTATTTATGGAACCTATTTTATTAGCTTATATTGGTGTAGCTCTAATCGTTGGTGTTAGTGGTGTTGGTAGTGTATATGGTGTAACTATTTGTGGTAATGCAGTAGTTGGTGCAATGAAGAAGAACCCAGATATGTTGGGTACTTATATTGCATTGAGTGCATTACCAAGTTCGCAGGGTTTATATGGTTTTGTTGGATACTATATGATGCAAAGCTTTTTAGTACCTGATATTTCAATGTACAATGCTTCATGTATTTTCGCTTCTGGTATTATCATGGCATTAGCTTGTTTGTTCTCATCTATCCGTCAAGGACAAGTATGTGCAACAGGTATTGCAGCAGTAGGAAGTGGACATAATGTATTTGGTCCTACGATGGTAATGGCAGTATTCCCTGAGTTATATGCTATCTTAGGATTACTAGTATTGATCCTTATTTCAGGAACAATGACAGTATAATGTAGCTATACATTTACATAAAATGATTTAAAATAAAAAAAGAGGCTCAAAAGGTCTCTTTTTTTATTTTAAATCATTTTATGTAAAAAATTCATTGTACTTTTGATATATAAAATATATAGCAATGAATTTGAATAGAATTTCATCTTTGATATTATCTGTATTATTTGCAGTGAGCATACCTGTATCGTTGAAAGCACAGTTTTCGGAGAGCCTTTTTGAAACAGATCCAACAATAGATCCCACAAAAAAAGGAGAGCTAAGTGTAACATTCGATAACATTAGTTTTTTTAAAAATAACGAATACAAAGGTGCTGTGCAAAATGGGTACACCTTGCCTGGATTATGGATTCAGCCAAAGGTAACTTACTATCCGCTTAGTAACATGAAAGTAGAGTTAGGTGCCCATCTACTAAAGTATTGGGGAACTACTAAATACCCCTGCTTTGCATACCAAAATATTGCGAAATGGAAAGGAAGTAAGTATCAAACTGCATTTCATCTGCTCCCTTACTTTAGTGCACAAATAGCACTCTCAAAGCAAGTCAATCTTATATTCGGAAATATATATGGCGGAGCTAACCATCATTTAATTGAACCACTCTATAATCCTGAACTAAACCTTACTGCAGATCCTGAAGCTGGATTACAACTACTCTACAATTCAAAACTATTAACGTTAGATGCTTGGGTAAACTGGGAAAGTTTTATTTTTGAAAAAGATACGCACCAAGAAGCATTTACATTTGGTTTATCAACAGAGACCAATATAAATAATAAAGATGCAAAAGTACACCTATATGCACCCTTGCAATTACTATTTGTTCATCGCGGTGGAGAGTTAGATACTATAACAACATCTTCGGTGCAAACCTGGCTAAATGCAGCAGCAGGAGTAGGGGCTACTTATACAATTAACTGTGGCGTATTGAAGCGTGCCAACTTAGAATTAATGGCTACATACTTTGGACAGCAAGCAGGAGATTTATTACCTTTCAACTCTGGATATGGCTTTTATCCAAAACTAACAGTCGATATACACGATTTTCAAGTGAAGGCAGCCTATTGGTATGCGCATGATTTTATCACTGCCTTTGGAAATCCTTTTTATGGATCAATCTCTACTGCCGAACCTGGTATGACTTTTCACAATCCTTCGATGTTTTGTTTAGGAGCATCCTATAGTAAACGTTTTGCAAAAGGCTTTGCACTAGGTATTCATGCAGATGTATTTAGTACATTGGGGACAAAATCATATTTGAATAATGTTGAAGGTAACGACCCCGCAGCAATGAGTCTTTCAATTGGTGCTTATTTACGAATCAATCCTTCGTTTTTGATTAAGAAATTTAGATAGAGCCCTGTTGGGTTATATCAACTATAAAATCGCCAATATATTGTCTCTGTCTGTTTAGATAGATGCACAATATATTGGCGATTATTTTATTTCAATAAAAACGAAAAGAGAATACTTATGCAATCTTACAACGCTTGTATCTTATGAGTGGTAGTAGCACTAGAAATGTTACAAATTCTGCTGTAGGAACAGCAAGCCATATTCCATACGTACCGAACAGTTTAGGCATAATATAAAAACAGGCTAGTAATAGTAGATATCCTCTTAATACAGAGATGTAATTTGCTGTTTTATAATCTTCAATGGATTGGAAATAACCCATATACATCATATTAAGAGCAAAAAACAGATACCCGATAGCAAAGTAAGGCATTCCTTGAGATGCAATTGCATAGGCGGGGTAGCTCTTATCTAAGAATAGCGCAACCATTGAAGGAGTAAATAATATCACACAAATAGTAATGACCACAGAAAAGCAGATAGCATAAATTAGTGTTAGTTTAAATGTCTTTTGAACTCTATCATGTAGATTTGCTCCATAATTGTAGCTAATAATTGGTTGTGCCGATTGCGATATCGCATTGTTAATCATAAATATAATAGGGAAATAATAACACACTACACTATAAGCAGCAATTCCATCCTCGCCATAATACTCCAGAAATACGGCATTACCAACAAACATCATTACTGCAACAGCTAGCTCACCTAAGAAAGCGGCAAAACCTAAACGACACATATATCCGATATTCCGAATCGTAAGTCTTAAACTCTTTAGTGTAAGTTTTAATTTATACAATTTGAGTATATTGGACAGGAATAGCATATAAACAAGAACCATTAATCCTCCAATAATAAAACTACCAGAAGTTGCAATAACAGCGCCTTCAATCCCCATTTCGTATCTTACCACAAGCACATAGTCGCCAATAATATTTATTACGGCAGGCACTAAAGAGCACATCATTGCAAACTTTGGTGAGCCATCCAAACGGATTACGAATAGTCCGATATGTTCGAGCATATAAAATACAAGTGAGAGCGAAAGTATTTTGACATAGATATTTACTAACGGAAAAAGGCGCTCAGTACTTCCAAGCCAATAAGAAACATCTTCGCTATTGAAAAATAGAAATAGAGAGAAGATAATAAAAAACAGTTCGGAAACTATAATAGCTTGTGTAATATTGATATTGGCAGCCTTAACTCTTCCTTGAGAAAGATGTACCGAAGCCACAACTGAACTTCCTATTCCGAACATCAATGCAAAAGCAGTTGAGATTAAAAACAGTGGTGCTGCAATATTTACTGCGGCTAATGCATCACTACCTGCATATCTACCAACGAAGAATCCATCTGTAATCGTTACTACGATTGCAGAAACCATACCGAGCAGTGTTGGCACAAGTATCTTAAGATATAGTTTACTGATATTTGCCTTACCCCAATCAATATTATCTCTGTTGTCTGAGAGTTGCTTTAATTCCATATAATGTGTTCATTTAAATTATACTACAAAAGTACAACGAAATTAGTTCGCAGATAGAATTAAAATAAGAGCTGTTTTGTGTAAATCAGGAAATCTTTGATTAATTTTGCAAGTAGAGCTATTTCTAAGTGTAGCTACACATTAATTTAACACAACATATTATTGATATTATAATGGAGAAGAATAACTGTATTGATTCGGGTTGTGGGTTTGAGATTGTGCATATGGATGGAAATACGATAAGGGAGTGCAACATATTCATCAATACCTTTTCTATTTTTAAGTGTACAAATGGGAGTGCTATTATTGAAAAGGATGGAATAACATATCGCTTTTGTAGTGGAACACATTTTTGTCTTTACGAAACAGCACACCTACGAGTTGTACAGTTTAGTGATGATTTTAGTTGTATTTCGTGCAATATTGATATCTCATTTACTACAGAACTGTATCCTTACTTAGATAATAAAATATGGAGTGTAATAGATTACAGCAATCCAGAGGTTATTAAGCTTAAAGAGTTTCAGATGTTGGATATTATCTTCGGACAATTAAATATTATTTATAATGTTGATAACTTTCAATTTAAGCGACAAATAGCACTTCATACAATGATTAATTATATCTTGGTGATGTATAATATACTAAAATTACATATAGATATTAATAAAACCCACGGAGAAGTTCCCACAATGTTGAATAATACGATGGTAGATCGGTTCTATCTTTTGTGCAGTCAGCATCATACGAAGGAACGCAATATAGAGTTTTATACCCAAAAGCTACACATATCGAAAAGGCATCTATACAATCTTGTAAATAGCTCCGTACAATGTTCGCCAAAACAGTTGTTAGATAATTTTATTATAGGAACAATTAAGAAATTACTACTCACAACGTCGCTATCCATTCAGCAAATCTCCGAGATGCTCAACTTCCCCGACCAATCAACGTTGCGACAGTTTTTCAAAAGAAAGATTGGCCAGTCGCCCTTAGCGTACCGAAAAGAAAACAAACAGTAGCTTATCTCTGTTTTATTGATGAAAGTACTATGCTTGTATTTTCATCAAATAAATAAGAATAACTAAAAAGAGAAAGAATGAAAAATTTAATTGCCTTTTTTCAAATCCCTGCACTAAATTTTGATCGTGCAGTAAGCTTCTACGAAAGTGTTTTTAATATTACACTTCCTGTCTCTGGAAGTGAAAAAGAAAAAATGGGATTCTTTACACAGGAAGAGCGTTATGTGGGAGCAATCTCTTTTACTCCAGATTTAACACCCTCTTCTAATGGCATTTTGATTTATTTTGACTGTAATGACATTGATGCAACTTTATCTACCATAAAAAACAATGGTGGTGCAATTATGAAGGATAAGCAAGCAATAGCTGGTGGTAGAGGTTATTTTGCGGTGTTCTTAGATAGCGAAGGGAATAGTATTGGATTGTACTCTGCAAAATAGTCGCGCTAATAATTGATATCTATGATAATTTAAGAAAAGCAGTACAGTGATCAGTCGCTATACTGCTTTTCTTAAATTATCACGTTATGTTCGAACTGTTGATAAATTGTTTCGGAGATAGCCCTGTCTGTTGTTTAAAGTATTTACCGAATGATGATTGCGTTGCAAAATTCAAATGGTATGCAACCTGTTGGATAGACATATTAGAAAACTTCAAAAGATTCTTTGATTCTAAGATAACATACGCATCAATCCATTGTGCCGCAGTTTCGCCACTTACCTTTTTAATAATCAGAGACAGATGCCTTGGAGTAATACACATTTTGTTGGCATAGAATTTTACACTGCGCTCTTTTATATGATGTTCGTTCAATAGAATCATAAATTCGTCGAATATATAGTCATTCCGATGCAGTCGTTTGTTTGGATCGCCTGCTGTGGAGTAATACTGATTCACATACGAGATAATTTCGTAAACAAGTGCTGTTAATAGTCCCTTTATAATATCACGCATATTGATATTATTTGAATGGATAGCATTGAGTGCTAGCGTATAATAGTTTTCCAGTATTTTTAGCTCATTATCCGTTATTGTAGCTGTCGAATTCCAACGGATATTTAGATAGAGTGGCATCAACTTTTGAAGATCAATATTGATCTCTCTTAAAAATGATGTTGAGATAACGATGGCATATGCCTCTACGTCCGTCATCGAATCAAGACAAAGAATATCTTTTGGCAGTGCTAAGAATACACCATTACAACCTAATTCATATTGTTTCAAATTAACCGTACCTTTGATTCCTCCTTTCACACATACAAGTAGCGAAATAGCATCTAGCCGACAAGGGAATTTGAACAGTTCACTATAACTTATATTGTTTGTTATAATTATGTCGTCTTGCAAATTATTAGACATACTACTATCATTGAGCACAACCTCTCCGTAGTGTTTTAATGCTTTAATTGATAATGCTTGAAGATTCATTATTTTACTGTTTATGGATTAAAGGTATATAAAATCCTGCTATATACATCAAATTTATATGAATATATCCTATATGGAACATTCTAAAAACCAAGAAGCCCTTTTTCGATGTTATTGTATACCCTACTTTTGTCAGATATAATTTAATTAAAAGTCAAATGAAATCTAAAAGAATTCAAATACTCAGTAACGTAATACTTTGTTTATTACTAATGTGTGGATGTAAAGCTGAGAAACAGGCAAGTGAAGTAAAAGAAATACCAGTAAGAGTTATAAACCTCACTACATACGCTGTTGCCGAACAAAATAAGTATGTAGGAACAGTTACCAGTAGTATTGAAGCACAACTTAGTTTTCAAGTAGCAGGCAGTGTGAAAAAGGTTTTTGTTTCGCAAGGGCAAATGGTAAAGCAGGGGCAGCTACTCGCAGCGCTTGAATCTGAAAACTTACACCATAGCAACCAAGCTGCACAAGCGACATTAAAGCAAGCAGCAGATGGGTACAAACGGTTAAAGGTATTGTATGATAATGGTAGTTTACCCGAAATAAAGTTTGTAGAGATTCAAACCAAGTTGGAACAAGCACAAGCAACAGCCTCTATTACTGCCCGAAATTTGAAAGATGCAAAATTATATGCTCCATTCGATGGTGTTATTACCGTGAGAAACATCGAGCATGGAGAAACCGTTGTGCCAGCCATACCCAAATTAACGATAGCTAAACTAACACCGTTGGAGGTTAAAGTTGCCATACCCGAAAATGAAATCGGAGCAATTGAGATCGGACAAGCATGTACTATTTCTATTTCGGCAGCCCAGCATGCAGACCTTACAGGTAGCGTGAAAGAGCGAAATTTGGCAGCAAATAGTGTGTCGCACACCTATGAGATCAAGCTTATTTTTGATAAAGAGCCCTCCAATGTGATGCCGGGCATGGTTTGTAATGTTGCGATACATTCGGCAAAGCAAATACGACCAATCGTATTACCAGCACGTGTAATTCAAATAACTCCGAATGGAGATCGCTTTGTATGGTGCGTAGAGGATGGAAAAAGCATCCGCAAAGAGGTTGTTATAGGAAAACTACTTCCTAGAGGTGTAGAGATTATTTCAGGGTTAACACGTTCGGATGTTGTGATTAGCGATGGAAATCACAAAGTATATAATAATGCCAAAGTAAACGTAGTGTAACATGAAAAGAAAAATAGGTATTATAGAGGGAGCAATGCGCCATTACAAACTAACGATCTTGTTTGTGTGTATGCTCTCTGCGCTAGGCGTGATGAGTTTGATTGTTATGCCAAAACAAGAGTTTCCTGATATTGTAGTCAGACAAGGATTGGTTGTCGGTATCTACCCCGGAGCAACCTCTAAAGAGGTAGATGAGCAGTTAACAAAACCTTTGGAAGCCTTTCTATTTACTTTCAAAGAGGTAAAGCGTAAATTCACCACATCTAAATCAAGAGATGGGATTGTGTACACAATGGTTATGCTCGAAGATAATGTAACCAATAAAGATGAAGTGTGGTCAAAGATCAAACACGGACTTACACTATTGAAACCCTCCCTACCTTCGGGCGTTTTGGCTGTTGTAGCACAAGACGATTTTGGCGATACTTCAACAATTCTGTTATCAATGGAATCAGAAACCAAAACGTACCGCGAACTACGTATGCACATGCAAGCATTAGAGACCGAGTTGCTGCGCTTACCAGCCGTATCGAATATTCGTTGTTACGGAGAGCAGAAAGAGGAGCTATCTATTTCGCTGCACAATGAAAGATTAGCAGCATATGGTATCAACCGAAAAATGATTGCGATGACGCTTTTATCCCAAGGGATTCACCTGACAGGTGGGAGTGCAAGCGATGAGAAATCGGATATGCCACTACATATAGCACCCTCCTATAATTCGGAATATGAGCTGTCTCAACAAATTATCTATACAGATACTGAAGGCAATATTATTCGTTTAGCAGATGTAGCAGATATAACGCGGGTGTATCAAGAACCAGAAAGCTATGTAACCTATAATGGGCGAAAATCGTTGATTCTCTCATTAGAGATGCGTGTAGGCGAAAATATTGTCGCTTTCGGAACGGATGTAGATAAAGTACTCGTCCCATTTCAGCAGCAGTTGCCTAAAGATATTACGATGGAACGCATTGTAGATCAGCCACAACTCGTAGATGATTTTGTATCCTCCTTTCTGCTCGATCTATTGATGGCAATTGTCGTTGTGATTATTGTTATGATGCTTTTATTTCCATTTCGTGCCGCTATTGTATCTGCAATATCTATTCCCGTTAGTATTTTCATCTCTATTGGGGTGATGTATATGTGCGGTATTCCTATCAATACGGTTACGCTTGCTGCGCTGATTGTTGTGTTGGGTATGCTGGTAGATAATTCTATTATCGTAGTTGATGCCTATATGGAACGTCTCGGGCAGGGTATATCTCGCTGGCATGCTGCTATAACAAGTTCGAAACAGTATTTTCAGTCCATTGCTTTGGCAACGCTCTGTATCTGTGCAATCTTTTATCCGATTCTAATCACAACAACAGGGTTGGTTTACGATTTTGT
>CAMQTD010000054.1 GCA_947036995.1 uncultured Parabacteroides sp. | reverse complement strand
CGGGTCTGGGTACCATTAAACCCTCGTAATTATTCAATTACGAGGGTTTTCTTATTTAATGGGATACATAATCTTTTAATCCTCTTCAAATACTAAACAAACACAACCCCTCGGGGATGTCAGATAGAATTTACCCCACTAGATCAGCAAAAAATACAACAAGCATTACATAAGAAAGCCCCAAACTTATATTATTAAGTTTGGGGCTTTCTTATGTATAACTACAAAGATGCTTACACCCTCATTTTATAATCCATATCCTTCGATTACTACTACTTATACAAATATGGATTATTATTCGTATTTAAATATGCTGAAGAATTTACAGGCAATAAACGAATGTTATTTACATAAAATCGATCTGTGAGTCCACCTGCCCACAATCCATATGTCATACTACTATTATGGTTATATCCTAGACAGTGACCTAATTCATGAATAGGAACATTACTCCAATCATAATATAAGTAATGAAATCGATACGCATCCTGAGCAACTCCCCAAACCCGACCGCCTCCTAAACCTGCAACACCATGTCCTGTATATACAAGTCCAACATCAAATCCAGACAAATTGTTTAGCCCTGGTATAATCGTAGACACATCAATTATATTAGTTGGACCGCCATTTCCATACAATCTTCCTTGATATGTCGCCAATTCTGTTGCATAAGCTGGCATAGTTATCAGATATGCCATATTGAGCCAGAATGCAATAGCCTCACGAATATGAACTGGGCGAATACCCATCCAGCTTCCAGTAGGACTTCCATTCGCTGCATCAGGGTCACCACCATAAGAATTAAACTGAATAAGCCATTTAGCACGGATATCCTTAATTTTCTCCCAAAATGAATCATAAGATTCAATAGATAATGTCGCATCTTTAAAATTCGCAATCTTATCTCTTGATAAAGCAACATATTGGTTACTTTTTGTTTTAAACACCTGCCCCTCTTTTAACGTAAACTCATATTGTGCATCAGAAAATGCATGAATAGTATCTAAAAATGCTATAAGAACCTCATCTGTTATTCCAGGGACTTTAGCCCAAATTTTAACAGCCGAAATAGGCACAGGTGAATAAAAACGAGTGTGCAATTTATTATCACTCGTACATACTACTTGAAGTGGCTCATTGATTCTAAACCATCTCTGTGAGTGATCGTAGTAGATTGATTTGCTCTCTGTATCCTGTAAAATTTTAGGTCTAGTCTCTGAATTATAAAATTTAGACGATACAAATATAAGCCCGTTATTCGAATCAGGATGATCTAATAAATTTACTTTTATAACACTTGCTTCTCCTCTTCCTAACATAGCGTTACCATCAAAACTACTCACAAAAGCAGTCGCTTCGTGATTAATTGTTTTTGCCATAATATTAAAAGAAATTGAGTCTTTATCCGCACTAGGAAGTGTTAAGATAGCACCCACTTCTAATGCCTCAACATTTTCCATAACAAAAGGAACAGTTCCCGACAGGGCTCCATCGACAGAGAGTGAGTTACTCAAGTAATGTCCTTCTGAGGATATAACTACACTATTTATACTATTTCTTACATATTCACTCGGCGTTTTGAAATCAACTGAGATAGCTGATAATACATTACTAAGCAGTATATTACTTGAGGATACTTGAGGATCATCCCCAACTTCAAAAGATATTTTACCAAAAAGAATCCTGCGATCAGTTATTAAACCAAGCTTGTCTCCCGTAAATTGCATCCAACGATCACTCTTCTGAGAGATTGTAGATGCAACAGTAAAACCTTCATTTTCTAATTGCGGTGAATATGCTAATACAAACAACTCATATCCACCTCTGTTAATAGCCTCTATATTTATTGTTTGTTGCTCTTTATCATATACTACAAATCTATTATCGACAAAAACCCCTTTGCTATCAACTAAAAAAAACCTTACATTAAGATCTTTAATTGTACTTGTTTTAGTTATACTTTTACTCTGATTGTCTGACCCATAATCACTCGAAAGAGTGAATTGAATAGTTGACCCTTCAAAATCATTACCATCTAAAAGCGCGTCTGTCTGACAGCTGGTAGCCACTAATAAGGTAAAAAAAAGCATCAAAGAAAGATATGTTTTTAATTTTGTTTTCATAACATGAGTTTAAATAATGTGACTTACTCGAGATTTAATACAGCGTACAATCCTTGTTTCTCCTGAGGCATGAGATTCTACTTTTGAATAGTTACTCCCATGATTGAATGAATAATACAAATTATTCCCCGAGTTAACCATAGCATATATCCAGTATGATGGTGCTGCTTGATAGTAATTCCATTGATACCCAGTACCTGCCCAGATAAGAGAAGTTCCTGTTGAGTTTTCTGTTATTTGCGCATGATACATCCCTGTTGTTACTGAAAAGCCATCCACAATAACATCATCTCGCTTATGCCTTTCAAGACTAAATCTTATTGAAGGTATAGCTGTAGAGTTATAACCAGCTACAACTCCATTAGCTGGTAATCCGAACTTCGCAGACTTACTCATTATATCACCAAAATCATTTATATTGGGAATTTCATATCCACCAGGACAATGATAAGTAGGTGATAAGGTTGATAAGGATGCGTTATCATAGTTTAAATATTCAGGGTAAAGTAATGTATTCTCTGCACTTTTTCTTAAATACATCCCATCTTGTGATAAACCTTTATAATTTGCCCCTGCGTAGTACAGATACTGCTCACTTGTACATGTTTTAAGGTATTCGAATAGATCCACCTCAGGCCCAGGCTCATCACTCAGACCTATTTGATCTTCGTATTTTTTAGTATTACCCCTCATATTATATTTTGTCCAATATCTCTTTCCGATAAAAACCACAGGTAATGTGTGTCGTTTACGTGTAAATTTAAATACCTCTACCAAGCCATCAGGATACTCAACGTTAATTGTTGACTCTTGAAGCTGTCCTTTTGCATTTACATCATTAGGTTTGAATGCACCTAATAATTTGATGTCATCAGGATTGCTTTTATCAATATGCAACCAATTAAAATCTGTATCAGCAGTATTGCTAGTTTCACAAGTTATACTAGAAATAGGCGTCGAGAAAGTTATATCTGAGATCGCACCATCAATGTATCCATCAAAATTCATTGTACAATAATCTATTACGCCTTCTTTTCTTAAATTCAAAAAGCTTGTTCTGTATGGGTATTCTACCACAACTATATATCGATTATTTTGATCCGATCCAGTTTTATCATTTACATAGATCCGAGAATATTTCAGTGGATCAGTCATTTTTCTTTGTGCAAATGTTAATCTGAATTTATTCCCAACATACGTAGCCTTGCTCGTTGCAGTTACAGGTTCTATTTGCATATTACTTTCTGTTGTTAACTCAGTATCGACTGATGTGTTTATTGCTAGCACACCCGATGCTCCACCCGATGGAATAAATAGCGTATCTTTTGTTTTACTAATACTAACACTGGATGGGAAATTTGAGTTTATATCATCTATTAATGGTGGCAACGACGGAGTAGCTGCATCTGAATCAGAACCAGTACCCCATGGCAGAACAACTAAAGTACTAAAAAGAGTAGCCCCATGACTACCGATAGTAATACCGTATTTTTTATTCCGCTCAATCCTAGCCGGAAGCGCAACTTCTAATATATTTTTCACACCATTAAGCTTTATATAAAATATAGCCTTAGACCCTACATTTTCTGATTCATAAAGGTAGAAAAAACCATTTTGAGGAGTTGCAGATGTTGCCGTAAAAACAGAACCGCTCAAAGAAGCAGATATCAAAAGTGCATTAGGATGTGAAAGGCTCTCTCTGGGATATATATATGATCTATCAACAATATTAGCAATCCTGCAAGAGTCTATTTTAACATCAATTCCTGGTTGAATCTTTAAATCTAATCTTGCTAAAGACCTAGTAACAGCAACCTCTATCTGGGATCCTTTAACAACAGATATATCTTGAACTGCCGTATAAAATTGGATTGGATGTGATAAATTATAATCTACAACAGGGGTAGTTTTAGAGAACATATCAGCAGACGTTGTCTTACCTACAGCTATTTCGTCTAAAGGCATATTATCTCCATTTGTTAAAAAAAACAGAACCGTATTCTGAGAATTTTCTAAATAGACAGGGTAAGAACCATCTGTACCACTATTTATATTGTTATAATTACTCGCAAGAACACCATCGGTTAATGCATATACATTTACATTCGCTATAGGATCTTCAGAATTGATTTTATCGTTAAATAACAGAACATTAAAACCTTCATTTTCCTTATTTATTGTCTTATCACAAGACACAAAGGCTAGTGCTAAAAACACACTACATAGCCATTTTCTCATAAATTTATTATTTGTGAACGCAATCATTTATTTACGAATTCAAGTTAGTTACTGATTTTGAAATACTTGGCATTATTGATATAAACATATTAAAACTCTCCGCATCACTTAAACACCTAAAAAAACAAGTATTTGAAATAATTTTTGAAGCTATACAATATGTAATTATTTGTAAAACAGGCGATTAAACTATTTAAAACAAAAGCAAAGTTAGATAAAATAAGTATAAGTTCCAATATTTCAATACTTTCTTATTGTTTATTTTATATTTTTCAGTATAGATATTTATACTATACATAGTCAATACTTTTATAAATCTATTAACACAGGAAATAGCTACTTTTATGATTGCCTTTATGGGTACAAATAAATTTGCGAGGTGTACTTTTTAGTATCTGAAAAGGAAGATATACACTTGAAAGATTTTTTTAGCAGATGAAATAATGGCGTTTCACCACTTCAAATAGCGAGTACCAATAAAAAAGGGGGAGGAGTATTTGTTTTAACACAAAGACAAAGCTAGATTATTAAAAACAAAAAAAGACGGTATAAATACCGTCTTTAGTGTGATCCGCCTGGGGTTCGAACCCAGGACCCCATCATTAAAAGTGATGTGCTCTACCAACTGAGCTAGCGAATCTTTTATCCATTACTGATTACCTCTGTAATTCGTGTGCAAAGATACGTCTATTTTTCGAGTTCGCAAGCTTTTACTGAATTATTTTCAATAAAAAGCGTATTATTTATCATTGTCTTGAATGTCTTATTCTATATTTAGTTCCTTTTTAGCCTCTTCTCCTAATATAAATCGCTTATAATAAGAGAGAACTAGTGTCGTAAGAGGCAATGCTATGATTAAACCGATAAAACCGAGCAGACTACCCCAGATTGATAGCGACAATAAAATAATGGCCGGATTCAGCCCCATTGCTTTTCCCATAATACGAGGCGTGAGTATTAAATCTTGTACAACTTGTACAATTGCCAACACCAAAAGAGATGATCCGAAAATAACCCAGAAGTTATCTCCTGTTTCAGCTGATTTTAATAAACTCAAAACAAGCATTGGAATAATACCAATTGTTTGCATATAAGGTATCAAGTTTAAGAATCCAATAAATAAACCTAATGATACAGCTAAAGGGAACGAAATTATCTTAAATCCAATGGCTAACAGCACACCTACAATTAAAGCAATGGCTGTTTGCCCTCTAAAATATCGCTTCATATTAGATTCTACATCCCCTGCTAAAGTAGAGATAAACGGACGATATTTAGCAGGCATTAACTGCAACCATCCATTGGCAATCTTTTCGTAGTCAAGTAAGATAAATACGATGTACAGCAACGTTACAAATAAAATGGTAATACTCAATAACCAAGAGAGGGTATTCGAAAGCATCGACCATACTTGGGGCGCAAGTTGCTTAATGCCCTTTAAAAGGTTCTCTTTATTAAAGTAGTGTGTAAACTCATTCAATTTAAAATTCTCTTGTAAAGAGATTAACCACGAATCTGGTATAAATGGGATATGTGTACTATTTGCCGAGTGTGTATTGAATAGATTTATTGTTTTGGCTATTTCTTCAGATATAGATGGAATGATAGACCAAACAAGCAACGAAACTATAATAAAAAAAGAGACCAATACAGCCATAACAGAGAGTATTCGATTTTTAAACTTTAGCTTATACTGAAAGAACTGAACAAAAGGTTGAAGTATATACGCAATAAGCCATGCAACCAAAAAAGGGATCAAAGCAGTACGCAATGCCGTTATTAGTAGAATTAAACCTCCAATAATAATGATACTGAAAAGAATACGCATTACGCGATCAAATGTAAATGGACGGTCAAAAGGAGGTGTCATATCAATTATTTTTTATCTTTGTCGAGGCAAAGTTATATAATCCAAGCAAAAAACAACTATGTTATTCAATAAAAAAAATTACCTAATCGTTACATTTATCACTTGTATACAATCCCTTATGGGACAAGATGCATCTTCCACAGCGCGTTCTATTACAGCAATGCAGCAATACGGAGCAACTGTATCTTGTGTGATGTATAATCTAAATAAAGGCACAACACACTACGCTTTTCAGCCAGACCTACAAGTTACACCTGCTTCGGTGCTAAAATTAATAACTACAGCAACAGCATTAGAGCTATTGGGTGCAGCTTATCAATTCAAAACAGCATTATCTTATAGCGGAACTATTAAAAATGGGGTACTAGATGGTAATCTTTATATTATAGGATCGGGAGATCCTTCGCTTGGATCGCAGCATATAGGTGTTAAGTCCGAACAATTTCTAAAAGACTGGACAGGGGCTATTAAACGAGCAGGTATTCATACCGTAACAGGAGATATAATCTCTGACGCTAGCTGTTTTGATGGGTATGGTGTTTCGAATAAATGGCTATTAGAAGATTTGGGCAGTTACTATGGTGCTGGAGCTTATGGCATCAATTTGTTCGATAATGCATACAAACTACTGCTACAAACAGGTGCTACAGGATCAAAACCTCGAATAGTAGCAACACAGCCAAATATAGAGCAATTGATATTTCACAATGAACTGATATGCAGAAATATTGCAAAAGATAGCTCATATATATTGGGAATGCCTTTGGCAAACGAACGCTACCTGCATGGTGTAGTGCCTGCAAATAAAAAACGATATACATTGAAAGGTGACATCCCAAATCCCATGCAATTTATGGCAACATATACAAAGCGTTTCTTGACAAAACAGGGGATTCAGATAAAAGGTACGGCAAAAGTTACAACGAAAAACTCAGCACATACAATTCGACAGAAATCATTAAAAACACTCTGCGTAATTGAATCGCCATCGCTTAAAGAGCTTATCAAAATTACAAATTACAAAAGTCAGAATCTATATGCAGATGCTCTTTTAAAGCAAATAGGAGTAGCTCAAAACAAGGGCGTTAATAACAAAGCAAACACTTTTGATAAAGGTATACAGGCCGTTAAGCTATATTGGGAGGATAAAGGCGTAGATACGGATGCTTGTTGGATGTATGATGGCAGTGGATTAGCAGTAACCAATAAAGTCTCGTCCCAATTTATGATAGAAGTATTGGCACAGATGCATCCACAACAAAGCCAAGATAGTACTTTTTATAAATCACTACCATTGGTAGGAGTAGAGGGGACAGTGCGTAATCTGCTTAGAACAAAAAATATCCCTGGAGAGCTAAGACTTAAATCGGGTAGCATGAGCCGCGTACGTGCTTACGCTGGTTATTGGAGTTACAACAATCAAGACTACGCCATCGCTTTTTTTATCAACAACTACAATATGTCGGGTAAAAAATTAACACCCATCGTTGAATCTTTTTTTCAAACTCTTCTAAAAGATTAAGAAACTGTTTCACAAATAATTTTCTATCTTTGTATAATAGGGCTTTAGAGTTCTGAATTAAATACTGAATGATATGAAAAAAATTATTTATCTTATGGGATGTATTCTTTTGACTGCCATTAATTTTCAGAGTATGGCACAAGAGATGCAATCGCTTCCTGTTGATCCGCAAGTAAAATACGGTAAATTGGCAAATGGGCTGACCTATTACATCAGACACAATGCCCAAACGAAAGATCGTGCCGACTTTTACATTGCGCAGCGTGTAGGTTCTATGCAAGAAGAGGATTCGCAGGCAGGGCTGGCGCATTTCTTAGAGCACATGGCCTTTAATGGTACAACAAACTTTCCAGATAAAGATTTGATTAACTACCTAGAGCGTATCGGTATACGTTTTGGCGAGAACTTAAATGCCTATACAGGATTTGACGAAACAGTCTATATGATTAAAGATGTTCCCGTTACACGTCCTGAGGTTGTAGATACCTGTATGTTGGCACTATACGATTGGGCTAACGGAATTACGCTAAAAGGCGAAGAGATAGATAAAGAGCGTAAAGTTATCCACGAAGAGTGGCGCACAAGAGGTAATGCACAAATGCGTCTTTGGGAAAAACAATTCCCTGTGATGTATGCAGGAAGTAAATATGCCGATCGTCTTCCTATTGGAAAAATGGAAGTTGTAGATCATTTTAAGCATAACGAGTTGAGAGACTATTATAAAAAATGGTATCGCCCCGATCTACAAGCAATTATTATTGTCGGTGATATTGATGCCGACAAAGTAGAAGCCGATTTGAAAAAACTTTTCGGTACAATACCAACACCTGTAAATCCTGCCAAGCATGAACTGGCTAACGTACCTGACAATGAAGATCCAATCGTCTCAATAGCAACAGACAAAGAGGCTTCTCAGATTATTTTGTTTCTCTACTTCAAACACAAAGTATATCCAGAGAATCTTAGAAATACGTCTACAGCATTGGCAAAAGATTACATCACACAAGTGAGTGGCTTGATGATTAATGAGCGCTTCGGTGAAATAACACAAAAGCCAACAGCTCCTTTTATTTATGCTGCGGCTGAAGATGGTAAATTTATGGTAGCGAAAACAAAAGATGCTTGGACCGTAGTTTCTGTTGCAAAAGAGGGGCATATTGATGAATCTTTAGCAACGATGGCACGCGAAACCGAACGTGTTAAAACGTTTGGCTTTACAGCTTCTGAGTACGACAGAGCACGAATCAACGTACTCAAACGCTATGAGTCTATTTATAACGAAAGAGACAAACGTAAAAACAACCAATACAGTCAAGAATATATCAACCATTTTACGAATGGTGGTTACATTCCAGGAATCGAAACAGAGTACGGTTTAATGCAACAAATAGCACAATCCATACCTGTCGAGGCTGTTAACAAATATGTTGGTGAGGTTATTACAGACAAAAACATTGTTATCGCATTAACTGGTCCCGAAAAAGAGGGCTTAGTATATCCTTCGAAAAAAGAGCTGCTTGAAACCTTTGTTAAAGCACAACAAGAGGAGCTAACGGCTTACAAAGAGACGTTTTCGAACGAACCACTTGTTACAAATTTACCGCCAGCCGGAAAAATTACGTCGATCAATACAGACCAACAATTTGGTACAACAGTGCTTACATTATCGAATGGTGCAAAGGTGATCGTAAAGAAAACA
This sequence comes from uncultured Parabacteroides sp., assembly GCA_947036995.1. Lineage (GTDB taxonomy): Bacteria > Bacteroidota > Bacteroidia > Bacteroidales > Tannerellaceae > CAMQTD01. Next base: position 7,195 of record CAMQTD010000054.1, on the reverse strand, counting down.
ACCTTCAAAGCGGACGAGATAAATATGACAGCGACTGCCCCAGGTGGTAAAGCAGCTTTTAGTGCGAAAGACTTCACGAACTTAAAAGTATTCAACGAAGTTGTTGAAGTAGGTGGTCTTGGAAATTTCAGTGCTACAGACTTACCTAAAATACTTGCAGGTAAAAAAGTAGCATCTACATGCACACTTGGAGCAAATGAACGTAATATCAATGGTACCGTAGCACCAAAAGATTTAGAAACGCTTTTCCAAATCATGTATTTGCAATTTACAGCACCACGCATGGACGAGGAGGCTTTCCAATCTTATATTAGTCGTATGAAATCAAGTCTGTTAAACGCGGAACGAAATCCAATGTATATTTTTGGAGATTCAATACTCTCTGTTGTTTATCAGAATAACCCACGACAAACAAGATTAACACCTCAAACACTTGAGCAAGTAGACTATGCACGTATTATGCAAATGTACAAAACATGCTTTACTGGTGCAGGAGATTTTGTATTCTCGTTTGTAGGGAATGTAGATATCGCAACGCTAAAACCTCTTTTAGAGAAATATATAGCCGTATTACCAGCTAAATCAACGCTTCCAATAAGTGTTGACAAATCATATATATCACTCTATCAAGGAAAGAAAAGTGTTATTTTTGATCGTAAGATGGAAACCCCTAAAGCTACAGTAGCCAATATCTGGTCGGGCACCATGCCGTACACACTCGAAAACAACATTCGCATCATGATGCTTAAGCAGGTGCTGGATATTATATATGTCGAAAAAGTACGCGAAGAGCAAGGCGGAACCTATGGCGTTGGGGTTTCAGGTTCTGTAACAGACTTCCCTTCAGGGTTAACAATGTTACAAAGCTCCTTTGATACAGACCCTACCAAGCAAGCTGAGCTAAATAAAATTGTAATCGCTGAGTTGAATAAAATTGCAACCACAGGTCCAGACCTCGAAGCATTCAATAAAACAAAAGAGAATCTTTTGAAAAAGCATGCTGAAAATCTTCAAGATAATAGATATTGGTTAGCTGTATTGAATAGTTATTTCTACAAGAATTTGAATATCGAAACACCGTATCAAACACTTGTTGAGAAGATGACACCACAGGATATCAAGTCGTTTACGCATGCTTTAATTCAACAAGGCAACCAAGTCGAACTGGTAATGGAGCCCAAAACTGCAAAATAAATAGTTGCATAGCATTCGAATAATTTACAGAGAAGCACAAGCTGATTCAAAAAAAGAATCGTTTGTGCTTCTCTTTTTTGATCGAAATTACCACAGATTTGCCTATCTTTATAGCCTAAAAAGTAATTTAAGATAATCTGTAGCCCCATGCAACCATTTGTTCATTTACACGTACACACTCAATACTCACTGCTGGACGGGCAGGCTTCGGTCGATGCCTTAATAGAGAAAGCCATCAGTGACAATATGCCTGCTATCGCTGTTACTGATCACGGAAATATGTTTGCCGTGAAAGACTTTTTCAATAAAGTAAATAAGAAAAACAGTAAGTATAAAGGGACAATTGCAGATTGCGAGAAAGAATTAGATGCCTTACTTTCCAAAAAAGGAGAATCGGAAGACGATGACGAGCGCATTCAAAAACTCTCTGAAAAGATTACAGATTGCAAATCAAAACTATTCAAACCAATCATTGGGTGTGAGTGTTATTGTGCCCGCAATGGTAGGTTTATTAAAGAGGGGCGTGAGAATCTAAATGGATATCACCTCGTTGTACTTGCCAAAAACTTTAAAGGGTATAAAAACTTGATTAAGTTGGTATCACTAGCTTGGACCGAAGGGTTTTATGGCAAGCCGCGTATCGATAAAGAGCTACTCGAACGATATCACGAAGGGCTGATTGTCTCTTCGGCATGTTTAGGAGGAGAGGTTCCACAACATATCATGAAAGATAGACTCGAAGAGGCTAGTAAATCAATTGAATGGTTTAAGAATCTCTTTGGCGACGATTTCTACCTAGAGATGCAACGCCACGAAACGCATGCAGTGAATGCAGATTGTACCACGTTCCCAAAACAGCAAGAGGTAAATAAGGTTTTAATCGAGCTTGCCAAACAGCATAATGTAAAGCTGATAGCAACAAACGATGTTCACTTCGTAAACGCAGAGGATGCCGAGGCACACGATCGTTTAATCTGTTTGAGTACGGGAAAAGATTTAGACGATCCTTCGCGGATGAGGTATTCGAAGCAGGAGTGGATGAAAACAACAGCAGAGATGAATGTTATTTTTGCCGATCAACCAGAAGCTTTAAGTAACACACTGGAGATTGCAAACAAGGTAGAATATTATTCTATTGACCATAGCGCATTGATGCCCGACTTTCCAATTCCGCCCGAATTTGCAAATGATGATGATTACCTCAGACACCTAACATACATTGGTGCTGAAAAAAAATATAAAGACAAACTAACCGATGAGGTACGTGAACGTATCGATTTTGAGTTAGGCGTAGTTAAAGGAATGGGATTTCCGGGTTACTTCTTGATTGTACAAGATTTTATCGCTGCTGCACGTGAGATGAAAGTCTCAGTAGGTCCCGGACGTGGTTCGGCTGCTGGTTCGGCTGTAGCTTATTGCCTCGGAATTACGGATATCGACCCGATTAAATACGATCTACTTTTTGAGCGTTTCTTAAATCCTGATCGTATCTCAATGCCCGATATCGATGTCGATTTTGATGATGATGGTCGTGGTGAGGTGCTTCGCTGGGTAACAGAGAAGTACGGAAAAGAGAAGGTAGCGCATATTATTACATACGGTACAATGGCGACCAAATCTGCCATTAAAGATGTAGCGCGCGTACAAAAGCTACCGTTGTCGGAATCGAATCGTTTAGCGAAATTAGTACCTGATAAGATTCCAGATGTCAAAAAGATTAGCTTAAAAGCATCTATCGCCTACGTTCCCGAATTGCGCGAAGCCGCTGCATCGTCAGATCCATTGATTCGTGAAACCTTGAAGTATGCCCAAATGCTCGAAGGAAACGTACGTAACACAGGTGTACACGCATGTGGTGTTATTATCGGTAAATACGACATCTCGGATATTGTACCAGTAAGTACAGCCAAAGATAAAGAAACGGGCGAGGAGATGCTCGTTACACAATACGAAGGTTCTGTTATTGAAGATACAGGATTAATAAAAATGGACTTTTTAGGGTTAAAAACCCTCTCCATCATCAAAGAGGCGCTTGTAAATATTCAATTAACCACAGGTAAGGTTATTGATATTGACACGATCGATATTGAGGATGAGAAAACATATAAACTATATAGTGTCGGACGTACTACGGGTACATTCCAGTTCGAGTCTGCTGGTATGCAAAAATACCTTCGTGAGTTGCAACCAACTAAATTCGAAGATTTAATTGCAATGAATGCGCTCTACCGTCCTGGTCCGATGGAATATATCCCCTCTTTTATTGCACGTAAACATGGGCGTGAAGATATTGCTTATGATATCCCAATCATGGAGCGATACCTTAAAGACACCTATGGTATTACGGTGTATCAAGAGCAAGTCATGCTTTTATCACGTCTGTTGGCCGATTTTTCACGTGGTCAATCGGATGAGTTGCGTAAAGCGATGGGTAAAAAGCTGATCGAGAAGATGAACCATCTAAAGGCTAAGTTTATCGAGGGCGGAAAAAAGAATGGACACGAAGAACCGACGCTGAATAAGATTTGGGCAGACTGGGAAAAATTTGCATCCTATGCATTCAATAAGAGTCACGCAACATGTTATTCGTGGATTGCCTATCAAACAGCCTTTCTGAAAGCAAACTACCCTTCAGAATATATGTCTGCCGTACTTAGCCGTAACATTTCGGATATTACGACAATTACAAAATTTATGGACGAATGTAAAGCGATGGGCATCCAAGTATTGGGTCCGGACGTAAATGAATCGATCCTTAAATTCTCTGTAAATAAGGCAGGAGATATTCGTTTTGGTATGAGTGGAGTGAAAGGTGTTGGCGAAAGTGCCGTACTCAGTATTATTGACGAACGCACAAAGAATGGTCCATTCACTAGCATATTTAACTTCCTCGAGCGTGTTAACTTATCCGCTTGTGGTAAAAAGAATATCGAATCGCTTGCATTAGCAGGTGCTTTTGACTCTTTTAAAGAGATATACAGAGAACAGTTCTTTGCCGAAACAAGCAAAGGAGACCCTTTTATCGAAGCATTGGTTCGCTATGGAAACAAATACCAAACGGACAAACAAGCAGCATTTAACTCCTTGTTTGGCGACGACTCATTTGCTGCAATTGCAACACCCGAGATCCCTTACGCAGAGCGTTGGGGCGATTTAGCTCGTCTGAATAAAGAGAAAGAGTTGGTAGGTATCTACCTTTCGGCTCACCCATTGGATGATTATCGCGTGGCACTTACATATGCTTGCAATACGGGTATGATTGATCTGGCAGAACGTGAGGCGTTGCAAGGACGCGAACTTCTATTGGGCGGTATTGTTACCGACGTGAGAGAGGGTATGACCAAAATGGGCAAACCGTACGCCATCATGAAATTAGAAGATTTTACAGGGAATGGAGAAATTGCTCTCTTTGGAAATGATTACATCGAGTACAGTAAGTTTTGCCGAATCGGAATCTACTTACTGATCAATGCATCCATTCAACCGCGTAAATGGAATCCCAATGAATTGGATTTTAGAATCGGAAGCATGCGCTTATTACAAGATGCTGCAGATTCATTGATCGAGAAAATTAGCATTGCTGTATCCATTCATGATTTGAACGAAACAATTTTAAATGAACTTGCAATTCACTTAAACAACAATACAGGTCCGAGTTTGTTATATTTTAAAGTGATGGACTCAGAGCATAATATTGTATTGGATCTGTTTTCGCAATCCAAACGAATTCATGTTACACAAGGGCTCGTTGATTTTCTTTTAGAAAATGAATCTATGGATTTCAAAATTAATGTATAATGGTTGTATTATGCAGCAAGTTTATGTATTTTTGCTGTCAGTATAAATAGATCTTTAAATAATAAAATAAAATTATGGCACTACAAATTACAGATGCAAATTTCGAGGAGTTAATGAACTCAGGCAAACCAATGGTTGTTGATTTTTGGGCAGAATGGTGTGGTCCTTGCCGTATGGTAGGTCCTATTATTGATGAGTTGGCTACTGAGTATGATGGTCAAGTGAATATTGGAAAAGTGGATGTTGATGCTAATGATACAATCGTTGGTCAATTTGGCGTTCGTAACATCCCAACTATTCTTTTCTTCAAAGATGGTAAAATGGTAGATAAAGTGGTAGGAGCAGTAAGCAAAGCAGTTTTTGATGAGAAAATCAAATCACTGTTGTAAGATGTTTCCCTAAAACATTTTCTGCTTTATTAAAAAATAAGAAAAAGGCTAGATATCTAATATTAGATTATCTAGCCTTTTTTTATAGCGATCTCTTGAAGATGTTGCATATAGCATAATGGATATAAATGATTACCTTTGCTTTTAAATATAACAAAAGATGAAACAGATAATATTATTGATATGCTTCTTAGTTACTGCTTGCAGTTTCTCTAGTTGCCTACAAAAGAGATCAACAAAACGAACTATCACCGTTACAATTGAACCGCAACGCTACTTTGCAGAGAAAATTGCAGGAGATAAGTTTGATATTATTTCGATGGTGAAAGCAGGATCTAACCCCGAGAGTTACGACCCCTCACCCCAACAGATGGTGCATTTAGGGGCTAGCGAAGCTTATTTCAAAATTGGATACATAGGCTTTGAACTTGCTTGGATGGATAATTTAATCCAAAACAATCCACACCTTAAAGTATTTGATCTTTCTACTGGTTTTGAACTGATAGAGAGCGATGCACACGCCAATTGCAGCGCGGAAGGGCACAACCATGCAACAGACCATGATAAAGGTGGTATAGACCCCCATATATGGAGTTCTATTTCGGGTGCTCAAACGGTATCTTCAAATATACTAAAGGCTCTTATCACACTCGACCCTAGCAACGAAGCCTATTATACTGCCAATTACAATACGCTGATGCAAGAGATTACAGCAACGGAACAAGCCGTAACCGAAAAGCTCGATTCGCTGCCTAGCCGTACATTTATTATCTATCACCCTGCATTAACCTACTTGGCACAAGAGTTTAACCTCTCGCAGTTATGTATTGAGATGGATGGAAAAGAGCCTTCGCCTGCTTTACTCAAAGAGCTTATTGAGACAGCACACAGTAATCAAGCGAAAGTTGTTTTTATTCAAGCGGAGTTTGATCAGAAAAATGCTGAATTGATTGCTAAAGAGACACAATGTAAACTGGTTCGAATCAATCCACTGTCGTATAATTGGCACAACGAGATACTACGTGTTGCCGATGCACTACAGGCAAACTAACCCTAAGCATCATGGATAAGTTAATAGAAATAGATCAAATCAGTGCTTGCTATGGGCGGAAGGTGGCACTTCAAAACGTGAGTCTATCTGTATATAAGCACGATTTTTTGGGTATTATAGGTCCGAATGGAGGCGGAAAAACAACACTCCTAAAAGTTATTCTAGGCTTAATAAAGCCCACTACCGGCACTATTCAATACTACGATAAAGGAGCTGCTATATCCGCTTTACGTATCGGCTACCTACCTCAGATGAATCAGATTGATAAGAAGTTCCCCATCTCCGTGCGGGAGGTGATTACTTCTGGTTTGAGCGCACAGAAACGGTTGTTCCGCTCCTTTACAGCAGAACAGCAAGCGCGTGTATCGGATGTTATTCAGTTGATGGGGTTAGCCGAATTAGCAAATCGCCCAATTGGCGAACTCTCGGGTGGTCAGCTACAACGTGTATTGCTTGGTAGAGCCATTGCTTCACGTCCACAGGTTTTGATCTTAGACGAACCCAATTCATATGTTGATAAAAGGTTCGAATCTCACTTCTACCGCTTGTTAGAGGAGATTAATAAAGAGAGTGCAGTTATCCTTGTTTCGCATGATATTGGCACGGTGCTTTCGATGGTTAAAAACATTGTTTGTATCAACGAAACTGCACATTACCATGCAGGATCTGATATATCAGATGCTTGGCTTTCGGAGAAATATGCCTGCCCGTTCGAGATTATTGGACATGGAGATATTCCACACCGCGTACTTAAAACACATGA
>CAMQTD010000053.1 GCA_947036995.1 uncultured Parabacteroides sp. | reverse complement strand
TTGATATCTGCAATTACAAAAACGTTGTCGTAATCTAAAAAGCCTGTATCGTATATTCCTGTAATCTTAAATTTACGTGCACGAACATTCTCTTGTACAAAATAGGTGAGAAATGAATCGCCCACCTTTAAGCCCATCTTATTAGAGAGGGCTGCCGAGATAATTACATCCGTAGTAGTTTGGTTAGGCATAACCTTAAACACTTCACCCGCCGTCATTTGCTTTTGAAAAAATGACCAATCAAAGTGTTCATCAACACCTTTTAATACAATACCTTGAAAAGCACTATCTGTTTTCAGTATGCCAGGCTTTGTTGCATAAGCCTCCACATGTTTGATGGTGGGATCTGTTTGTAGTTGAGTCATCAACGCATCGCTTATGGCAATGGGTTGTGTTTCGTAAGAGGTATTGTTATCTAGATTTGTTACTTGAATATGCGAGCCAAAACCGATAACCTTGTTTCGCACCTCTTTTTTAAATCCGATAACAATTGCTACTGAGAGAATCATAACAGCCAAACCAAGAGCCATTCCAATCATAGCAATACGCACAGCAGGAGGCGTAGTACGCTTCCCTTGCTGTTGATTAAAATAAATACGCTTTGCTAAAAATAGCTCAAAGTTCATATGCATGATACTTATAGTTGTCTACCTGGATAAGCCTCTAACGCTTTGGCAAGAACCACCAACGCTTTAGCTAACTCTTCTTTCTTTAATACATAGGCGATACGCACTTCGTTTATCCCCAAACCTGGTGTAGTATAGAATCCCGAAGCAGGAGCCATAAAAACGGTTTGCCCTTCATAAGAGAAGTCAGACAAACACCATGCACAAAACGTATCAGCATTATCTACTGGTAGTTTTGCAACCGTATAGAACGCACCCATTGGAATTGGCGAATAACATCCTGGAATACGATTCAATCCGTCTATCAAGAATTTACGACGTTCCACATATTCATTATATACCTCCAACATATATTCTGCCGAAGTATCCAGCGAAGCCTCAGCTACAATCTGCCCCAATAGCGGAGCACTTAATCTAGCTTGACACCATTTCATTACGCTTGTCTTGATCTGTTCATTCTTTGTTACTAAAGCACCGATACGAATACCACACTCACTGTAACGCTTTGATACCGAATCAATCAAGACTACATTATTTTCAATTCCTTCTAGATGAAAAGCAGAAATATAAGGAGCACCTGTATAACAAAACTCTCTGTACACCTCATCTGAGAAGAGGAACAAGTCATATTTAAGTACCAAATCACGAATTTGGTTCATCTCCTTTTGTGTATACAAATAACCTGTTGGATTATTTGGATTGCAAATCAAGATCGCCTTCGTACGCGGCGTGATAAGTGCTTCGAACTTTTCTACAGATGGCAATGCAAAACCCTCTTCGATAGTCGAAGATACTGTTTTGATTACAGCACCAGCCGAAATCGCAAACGCCATATAATTGGCATAAGCAGGCTCAGGTACAATAATCTCATCCCCTGGATCTAGTGCAGCCATGAAAGAGAAAAATACAGCTTCCGATCCTCCTGTTGTAATTATAATATCATCTGCCGAAACATGTATTTTAAATGTTTCGTAATACAATGCTAATTTCTCTCTAAAGCTACGTATCCCTTCGCTTGGAGAATATTCTAACACAGATCTATCCATCGTACGTATCGCATCTAAGGCCACTTGGGGTGTCGCCACATCGGGCTGACCGATATTGAGGTGATACACTTTTGTTCCATTAGCCTTAGCTTGATCTGCTAAAGGTACGAGTTTACGAATAGGAGAAGCAGGCATGTCTATTCCCCGTTGTGATATACTAGGCATTGTGTCTATATTTAATAATACATTTCTTATTCAAGATACAAATGTATCTATTATACTACGATTACACAAATATAAGTTCAATATATTATAGATTTGGCGTAATCGTATCTTTAGAAGCATGCATCGTAGAAATAAAAGCTAAAGAATCTACAGCTTTTATTTCAGCCTTCAGTCGTTCAAGATCTTTGCGTTCGGTAATTGTAAAAATAACCTCTTTTTCACTCCCCTCGTACATGCCTCTTCCATGAATAAAAGTACCACGCATACCCAACTTATCAACAATTACTTTTTTAAGCTCTAAGGGTTTCTGCGATATAATAAACACAGCACGGTTTGGATTCTCTACCTGAAGCATCTCTACTATTTTACCAAATACAAAGATGGTAAACCACGAATATAATGGCACTGCCCAATCTTGAAATGCAACCAAACCAAGTATTACAACTGCCGAATCTATTAAGATAATCATATTACTAACTTTCAGATTGCTTCTATTCGCTATTAATCGAGCCAGCACATCCGTTCCAGCACTAGTGCTATGTGCTTTAAAAATACAGGTTACACCCAAACCGAGCACCACACCACCATAAAAACTAGCAATAAAACGATCGTTAGCTACCAACTGCTCCGAACCTACTAGATAGGTTAGTGTGTCTACAAAGAATGAAATAAGTAAAAATGTAGCAACCGTTTTCGCCCCAGATCCTAATCCAATCTTTTTCATTGCCAAAAGCATTAAGGGGATATTAAAGCAGAGAGCAGTTACTCCCATTGGCAAACCATCGGGCGCCCAAGAGAAAAGACCATCAGTCAAATAGTGAATTACAATAGAAATCCCATAGACTCCCCCTGGAATAATTTTATACGGAGCTAAAAATAGCACATAGGATAGCGCCTGTAAAAAGGAACCTATAACGATTAATGTATAATCTTTTACTACATGACTGTTTAAGAGTGAATTATTTAAAATGCGTTTTTGCTGGTTTAATAGGTCTGTTTTCATTGTCTGTTTGAAATAATATACTGTTTAATATGGTTTTATTATGATTTAAAAATAGCGCCTAATGAGGTTGTTTTTGGTTTTTTGAAAGAAGTTTCACGCAAATACACTTAGCGTGAAACTTCTTTTGTTTATTCTGATCTAAAAAGAATTGATTAAATATCGCTTAGCTCCAACCAACGCATTGTTTTATCGTCTATCAAATCAATTAATTCGGCAATACGTTGCGATTTGGTTAATAGCACTTCGGTTGTGAGTGTTCCACTGCTTAGGTCTGTCTCCAACGCGGTTTTCTCTGCTTCTAGTAGTGGAAGCTCAGCTTCGATTTGTTCAAATTCACGCTTTTCTTTAAACGAAAGTTTGCGCTTGCTCTCTACTGTTGGTGCTACTATTTTTTCTACTACAGCTTGTTTAGGTTGGGCAGCAGCTAAAGCTTCGCGATCTAGCTGATCTTGATACTCTTTCCAGTCACGATACTGTGTGTAGTTTCCTGGGAAATCTTTTAATGCTCCTTGTCCACGGAAAACGAGTAGATGATCTACCACTTTATCCATAAAGTAACGGTCGTGCGATACTACGATTACACAACCTTTAAACGTACGTAGATACTCTTCAAGTACATTCAGTGTGATAATATCCAAATCGTTGGTTGGCTCATCTAACACCAAGAAGTTCGGATTACGCATTAAGATGGTACAAAGGTATAGACGACGTTTTTCGCCTCCACTTAGTTTGTACACATAACTGTGTTGCTTCTCTGGTGTAAACAGAAAATAGTTCAAAAATTGAGATACAGACATGCTTTTCCCATCGCCTAAATCTATAAATTCTGCAATATCTTGTACTACATCAATCACCTTCATTTGATCATCAAAGGACAATCCATCTTGACTGTAATAACCGAAACGAATTGTTTCTCCTACATCAAAACATCCTGCATCGGGTGCTACTTCGCCCATTAACATTTTAATGTAAGTAGATTTACCTGTACCATTATTTCCCACAATACCCAACTTCTCATAACGAGAAAAGGTATAGCTATAATCTTCTAATATTTTAAGGTCGCCAAAACTCTTATACACATGCTGCGCTTCAAATATTTTCGATCCAATATAAGAGGCCTTTACATCCAGACTTACATTACCAGCATCATGTTGTTGTTGCGCTTTCTTCTCTAATTCGTAATAAGCATCAATACGATATTTTGCTTTCGTTCCGCGTGCTTGCGGTTGACGGCGCATCCAATCCAACTCTTTTTTGAGTAAGTTACCTGCACGCTCTACCTCTGTATTACTCATTTCGATGCGTTCTTGACGCTTCTCTAGGTAATAGCTATAGTTTCCTTTGTATTGAAAAAGTTGTTGACGGTCTATCTCTATAATTTCGGTACATACACGATCTAAGAAGTAACGGTCGTGCGTAACCATCAATAAGCTGATATTTGATCTACTTAAATACCCCTCTAGCCATTCGGTCATCTCCAAGTCCAAGTGATTGGTAGGCTCATCCATAATGATTAGTTCGGGATCTGTTATCAGTACGTTAGCCAATGCCACACGTTTTAGCTGACCACCCGAAAGCTCTTTAATTTGCTGTTCAAGGTTGGTAATTTTAAGTTGCGAAAGTATCTGTTTGGCTTTACGCTCATAGTCCCAAGCCTTTTCATTATCCATGCGGATTAAAATATCCTGCAATTCGTCATGATTCTCAGAAGCCATCACGCGCTCATAGTCTGCAATCAAGCGAACTGTCTCGTTCGATGAGTGAAAACAGGCCTGTAACACGGTGAGATTTTCTGGATAGTGAGGCATTTGTTCAAGATACCCTACACGTAGGCCATTACGAAATACAACAGCTCCCGAGTCATGATCTTCATCACCTGCTATAATATTGAGTAGGGTTGTTTTACCCGTACCATTCTTCGCTATTAATCCAATCTTTTGACCCTGAGCAATGCCAAACGTGATATTTTCAAATAACACTAAATCGCCGAAGCTCTTAGTCAATGAATCTATTTGTAGGTAACTTATCATCTTGAGTTTTAATTTTATTGCACAAAGATAGTTATATTAATAACTCGCTTTTACGTTTTTATTGTTTAATTTTGCGACCAATTATTATATAACGTAAAATTAAAAACATAAAGAGTTATGTTGATTAGTATGGTTTTCATTTTCATCATAGGGTATCTATGTATCGCCCTCGAACACACACTTAAGGTAAATAAATCAGCCCCTGCTCTATTGACAGGTACGCTCCTTTGGGTTATCTACATGTTTGGAGCTACAGAGTTTGTCCCAACAGTTTCTGCTCACGAATTCAACGCATTTCTTGCGAACAATCCGCGTTTAGCCGATTTACCTCTTGCGCAACAGTGTATCAATTTTGTTACCAACCATCAAATACTAGACAGTATTGGTGAGATTAGCGAAACGCTAATCTTCTTAATTGGTGCAATGCTTACCGTAGAACTTATTGATGCGCACGGTGGATTTAATTTCATAACCAACCGTATCACTACACGCAAAAAACGCAAACTACTTTGGTTAATTGCTACATTAACCTTCTTCATGTCTGCCGTATTGGATAACTTAACGACCTCTATTGTAATGGTTATGCTTATCAGCAAATTGATCGAAAACAAGCAAGAGCGTTGGCTATTTGGCGGTATTATTATTATTGCAGCCAATAGTGGTGGTGCATGGTCTCCTATTGGAGACGTTACTACAATTATGCTTTGGATACGTGGTAATATATCTACAGGAGCTACGATTCCGAATCTATTTATTCCTTGTCTGATTTCTGCTATCATACCTGTGTTACTTATTCAACGTAAGCTAACAGGTACGTTCGAGGTCTCTAACGAGCGTGAAGCGTGTCATATCGACGATCCTATCCGGAAGATGAAACGCAAAAAACGTATTACTATTTTGGTGATGGGGCTTAGCTCTTTGTTATTTGTTCCTATTTTCAAAACAGTTACACACCTACCTCCATTCATCGGTATGCTGTTTGGCATTAGTTTGATGTGGATCTATACAGAGCTTTCTAATAAACGTGAGTTTAACCTTTCGGATAAGCAAAAACCTACGGTTGCAAAAGTTATTCACCACATTGATGGGGCTACATTGCTCTTCTTTTTAGGAATATTATTAGCTGTAGACACTTTAAAATACAGTGGCGTTTTAAATAGTTTTTCAGCAATGCTAGACACTTATGTTGGGAATGTATATGCTGTTAATATCATCATCGGTCTTTTGTCTTCTATTATAGACAATGTGCCATTAGTTGCTGCCGCAATTGGTATGTATCCTATTGCAGATCAAGCGATGGTTGCTGCTGCTGCGAACCCTGAATACATGAGTAATTTTATGCAAGATGGTACTTTCTGGCAATTCTTAACCTACTGTGCTGGTGTGGGTGGTAGCTCATTAATTATCGGATCGGCTGCAGGTGTGATTGTGATGGGGCTCGAAAAGATTAGCTTTATGTGGTATATCAAAAACATCTCTCTGCTAGCAGTTGCAGGATATTTGGCAGGTGCTGCGTGGTATATTGTTCAAAACACGTTAATTCATGGATAAAAAATAATTACTCTCCTTGTGATTGCTTAAATATGAATGGGATTTAAACGGCGTTCAACCACTGTTTAAATCCCATTCATATTTCTATAGAATAATATGAACAAACAATCCCGTTGCCTTTTTAAGCTATACAGAGGTGAAGTTCTTATTTTGACAAATACTACTATTTATTCAACGAAGTACCCGTATTTATTTGAATTTATACCAGTATTCCCATACAAGTATAAATAAGGGCTGGTAAGATATAATAAGAGAGCGCCTCTACATCAATGATGCAGAGGCGCTCTCTTAATTATAGGGGGGGAGTTGTACTTAATCCACATCGATGAAGTTCTGCGGATGTCTCGCCTCAACACCTTTATAGTGTTGGCGAATGGCTTTAATATCTTCAGCTTCGTTTCCTGTTGGATAAAAGATGCCTTTTAATCCAAGCTCTTTCTTGCCAAAATCCATATAGGCCATCACGATAGGCACTTTAGCATTTATAGCAATCTGATAAAATCCACGCTTCCACTCTTTAGCAGGCTTACGACTACCTTCGGGAGTAACAGCTAAATGAAAATTATCGCAGCGATTAAATGCATCAACCATTTGATCTACAACTGAAGTTCGCTTTTTACGATCTACTGGTACGCCGCCTAACCAATCAAAAATAAGATTAAATGGGAAAAAGAACCACTCCTTTTTAATTAAGAACTTTGCATCAAGACCTAAAGCCGTGTAAAACAATTTTCCTAAAATAAAATCCCAATTACTTGTATGAGGGGCTACGCATACAACGCACTTAGCAACTTTTTCATCTATCGTTACTAACTTCCAACCAGCTAAACAGAGCAGCCATTGGGAGATTCTTTTTTTCATGCGTTAACGTTCAATTCTGCAATTTCTTGCGCAATAGCATCAATCTCTGTTTGTAGGTCAATATATAACTTACGGTAATATTCTTTAACCAATGTTTTGTTATACTTTCCATCAGGTGAACCTGCTCTCAAGACAAAATCAGTTTGTACATCAATAATACGTGAAAGCAAAGCCTCTGCTTTTTCTTGATTTACCGCTGGAGTCACCTTCTTTAAAAGCAATGTCTCTATAAACAATTCACCAGCTACGTAATTGATAATCTGCTTTAATTTTTTTCTTTTTGCCATTTTATTCTATTTATATAGTTAAAACTCTTCTTTGAGTGAATACAAAGCTACAAAATTAAATTTAATCTTACCATTTTAGAACAAAAAAGTATATTTGTATTATATTTGCAATTATATATCAACATTGTTATGATTAAAATTTATGAATAAAGATAAAATATCACCGGATTTATTATTTGAAACGAGCTGGGAAGTATGCAATAAAGTTGGAGGTATATATACCGTTCTGTCAACTAGAGCACATACACTACAAGAGATTATGAAAGATCGCTTGGTATTTATTGGGCCCGACTTAGATTGCAACAATCTGCCTGCAGATTTCGAAGAAGATAAATCACTCTATAATGATTGGCAGCAATATGCACTAGAGGTAGATAACCTACAAATTAAAGTAGGTCGCTGGAAAGTACCAGGAGATCCTATTGTTATATTGGTAGACTTTTCGCCATTCTTTGCTAAAAAAAGCATATTCTATTTCAATATGTGGGAAGCGTATGGCATTGATTCGAGCAAAGGATATGGCGACTACGACGAAAGCTGTATGTTTGCTTTAGCCAGCGCACATGTAATGGAAAGTTTCTACCGCTTCTACAAATTTGAAAATAAAAATGTTGTAGCGCTGTTCAATGAATGGATGCTAGCTATGGGAGCACTTTACATACAACAGAATGTACCAAGCATAGCAACCATGTTCACAACCCATGCAACCTCTATTGGGCGATCTATTGCAGGGAATAACAAACTGCTATATGCCTACATGGATGGATACAATGGCGATCAGATGGCAGAAGAACTAAATATGCAAGGAAAACATGCTATTGAAAAGTGTGCTGCACATACTGTAGACTGCTTCACAACCGTGAGTGATATCACTGCTATTGAGTGTGCACAACTATTAGACAAAAAACCAGATGTAGTTACAACCAATGGTTTTGAGCAAAATTTTGTTCCTGAAAAGGCTACATATAAAATAAAAAGAGCCGAAGCACGCAAAGCGCTGATCGAAACAGCCGAAAAATTAACCGGTTGCAGCATCTCTCCAGACGCTCTATTGGTATCCACCAGCGGTAGGTACGAATATAAAAATAAAGGTATTGATGTGTTTATTGATGCCATAAACCAAGTACGTACCTCGACCGAACTTGAAAAAGAGGTTGTAGCATTTATTCTTGTCCCTGGTTGGGTGGCAGATGCCCGCGCTGACTTAAAAACATTGATTCAGAACGATCTAACAACTGACCAACCACTACAACATCCCTTTATCACCCACTGGCTGTACAATATGCAAGAAGATAAAGTACTGAATTTTGTAGATCATTGTGGTTTTAGCAACAACGAACAAGAGAAAGTTAAAATAGTTTTCGTACCTTGCTACCTTGATGGAAAAGATGGAATTTTTAACAAACCATATTACGATATCTTAATTGGAATGGATGTAACAATATACCCTTCTTATTACGAACCTTGGGGATATACTCCACTTGAAAGTGTCGCTTTTGGAATTCCTACCATCACCACTAATCTTGCTGGATTTGGACTTTGGGCACTTAACTATGTGTCAGGAAAAAACATTCAAGAAGGTGTTGCGGTTATAGACAGAACTGATTTTAATTATGCCGACGTAGTTGAAACTATTAAAAATCAGATACTCGCCTTAACCCATACTTCGGAAACAGCGATAAATGATTGCACAAAAAACTGCTTTCAATTAGCTGCAAAAGCCGAATGGAAAGAATTTATCACACATTATATAGATGCATTTGATATTGCACTAAATAATAAAAACAATAGAATTAATAAAATCTAAAGTATTATACTAAATAGAACAAACGTATGAAAATTAAATCAAGTAGCGCAAACACTCCAGTGTGGAGAGATGTGTATTCTCACTCAAAATTACCACAGAAATTACAACCACTACAAGAAATCTCAAATAACCTTTGGTGGGTATGGAACCATGAAGCTACAGAATTGTTTACGAAACTAAGTCCAACTCTTTGGGAGAAAACAGCAGGTAACCCTGTAGCCCTTCTGCAAAATCTAACTCATCAAAGACTTGAGGAGATTATGCTTGACAAGGATATCCTTAAAGAGATGGATCGTGTATACATAAATTTCAGAAAATATGTAGACACAAAACCAGATGCAACAAAACCATCTGTAGCATACTTCAGCATGGAGTATGGTCTTACTAATATATTGAAAATCTACTCAGGTGGTTTAGGTGTATTAGCAGGAGATTATATCAAAGAGGCTAGTGACTCGAACGTAAGCCTTACAGCAGTTGGATTCTTATATAGATATGGCTATTTTACCCAATCGTTAGCGATGGACGGGCAGCAGATAGCTAACTATGAGGCTCAAAACTTTGACCAACTTCCTATCGAACAGGTAATGGACGAAAACGGAGAACCAATGATTTTGGACGTTCCTTATCCTGGACATACTGTATATGCTCATATCTGGAAAGTAAACGTAGGACGTGTGCCATTGTATTTGATGGACACAGACCTTGATCTTAACAGCGAATGGGACAGAACCATCACACACCAATTATATGGTGGCGACTGGGAAAACAGAATCAAGCAAGAGTACTTACTTGGTATTGGTGGTATTTTAATGCTAAACCGCTTAGGTATTAAAAAAGAGGTTTACCACTGTAACGAAGGGCATGCTGCATTGATCAATGCACAACGATTGGTAGATTATATCCAAATTGATGGACTTGAATTCAATCAAGCCCTAGAGGTTGTACGTGCATCGTCTTTATATACCGTTCACACACCAGTACCAGCAGGACACGACTATTTTGACGAAGGTCTGTTCGGTAAATATTTAGGTGAATATCCTCATAAATTGGGTATCACTTGGCAAGAGTTTATTGATATGGGACGTGAAAACCCAGGATCTAACGAGAAATTCTCAATGAGTGTATTTGCTTTAAATACATGTCAAGAGGCAAATGGTGTAAGTAAACTACACGGAACGGTTTCTCAAAAAATGTTTGCTCCTGTATGGAAAGGCTATTTCCCTGAAGAGTTACATGTTGGTTATGTTACAAATGGTGTACACATGCCTACTTGGGCTTCTACTGAGTGGAAAAAGTTTTACGCAAAGAATTTCAACAAAGACTTCTTTAACGACCAATCAAATGTAAAATATTGGGAAGCTATTCACGATATTTCAGACAAAGAAATTTGGGATATCCGTCAAGGTCTTAAAAACAAACTAACAGCATATATCAAAGATCAATTTACGCAATCATGGTTGAAGAGCCAGAGTGATCCTGCGAAAGTAACTTCGATCATTGATCAGATCAATCCAAATGCATTGTTAATTGGTTTCGGTCGTCGTTTTGCTACATACAAGCGTGCGCATCTTTTATTTACAGATTTAGATCGCTTAGCTAAAATTTTGAATAACGAAAAATATCCAATCCAATTCCTATTTACAGGAAAAGCGCACCCTGCTGATGGTGGTGGTCAAGGATTGATTAAGCATATTATCGAAATATCTCGCAGACCTGAATTCTTAGGTAAAATTATATTCCTCGAAAATTACGATATGCGTTTAGCACGTCGCTTGATTGCTGGTGTAGATGTATGGTTAAACACACCAACACGTCCACTTGAAGCATCAGGTACATCGGGCGAGAAAGCTCAAATGAATGGTGTATTGAATCTATCTGTATTAGATGGATGGTGGTATGAAGGTTACCGTAAAGGAGCTGGATGGGCACTTACAGACGAACGCACATACGAGAATCAAGAGTACCAAGATCAATTAGATGCGACTACAATCTACTCTATATTAGAAGACGAAATCCTTCCAGCATTCTATGCTAAAAACAGTAAAGGTTTCTCTCCAGAATGGGTACAAATCATCAAAAACTCACTTGCTGAGATTGCACCTCATTATACAATGAAGCGTATGATTGATGATTACATCAGCCGTTTCTACACGAAACTACAAACACGTTCTAAAGCGTTACAAGCTGATAACTTTGCGAAAGCAAAAGAGATTGCTTCTTGGAAAAACGAAGTTGCAAAACATTGGGATAGCGTAGTAGTTGAGTCTGTTAATATGGACGAGCAAATTATCGGTGGACCAATCGTAGGCGAATCGTATACAGTGAAGGCTGTTGTTGATCGTAAAGATTTGAAAGCAATGCTTGGTCTTGAAGTTGTTATTCTTGCAACTGAGGGCGAAAAGCACGATCAGAAACTATATCGCGTTGAGCCATTTGAATTGGTTAAAGAGGAAGGTTCAAAACTTTACTTCGAGCTAATAATCACTCCAGATGTTTCTGGTATCAGAAAAACAGCAATTAGAATGTATCCAAAGAATGATGATCTTCCACATCGTCAGGATTTTGCTTATATCAAATGGATTCAAATTTAAGGATGATATTAAGCTAAATAAAAAAAGGTTGGACGGGAATAAATTCCCAGTCCAACCTTTTTTTATGCGCTATACTTTATATTAGAAACGGTAACCTAAACCTAATGAAGGTGTAATTGCCGAAACACTATAGTGTCCTTTAAATGTACGTGGTTGCTTAGTTAATGGATCAATATCTGTATACGAACCATCACGTCCAAAACCTGTTACATAACTAAATGCAAAATCAATAGATAAACGATCTACTGGGCGGAAACTAAAACCTGTTGTAAGTCCTAATTTGTCCATACTTGGTGTTTCAGGATTCAAATAATCTGTTCTAACAGGAGATTCGTCATAATAAGCTCCTAAACGAACGTCTAAACGATCTGTTGCAGCATATTGTCCTCCAACACGATAAATACGTGTGTTCATGTATTTCTTATCTGCTTGGATGCTATATCCACCTAACACCTCTTCCGTAAATTGAACATTCAACTCTTCGTATGCACCCCATCCTACAAACTGAACTTCAGCTGAAACTAATAATTTATCAGTTGGCTTGTAAGTTAATCCTAGGTTCCAGTTAGATGGCATAGGTAATTCTGCTTCGAACGTACCTTTATCTAATGGAGGAACGCCTACCGGGCTCATGCCACCAGCAGCCAAAATTGGATTTACTTTATCCAACATACCTTTAAGTTCTAACTCATTCACATAATCTAATTTTGCTGTCCCTTCAGATACGTGCATGGCAACTTTAGAACGGTAAGATAAACCAACCGTAAATTTATCGTTGACATCATACATTACACCTAAGTTATATCCCACTTTAATATCTGCATCACCAGCTAGTGTAGTTGAAACAGCAGCTACATCTTCGTATTTCTTAATCATATCACCCAGTCCTGGTACTAGAGGTGCAACTCCAGCAAAACCATTCAGACTTCCCGCAGGTAACAATGCTCTTGACATAGAGAAATCTCCCATCATCACCATCAAACCAGCACCAATACTCAAACGATCAAATATTTTGTAAGATACTGTAGGTTGAAATGCAAACGATTTCAGATTGATATCCTGCACAAGATGAGCACCCTTCCAATTCTGACCCCAGTTAAGTCCACTACCATAAGGTGTAGTTACACTAATACCAGCTGATAGATTGTCATAGATTTTGAATCCAGCATACACATACATGGGTGTACTTGGTGTGTTATCAGATTTATGGCTATAATTGCCTTCTGAATATTTAAAATTAGTAAATGCTGCAGACATACCTACAGACAAATCAATTTTATCTGTCATAAAACCTAAACCAGCAGGATTAAAGTGCATACTTTCGGCACCTAATTTCATCGCTGCACCAACGTGTCCCATAGCAGACTGCTTTGTGCTTTGTGCATTTACCTGATAACCTTCGGCCGAAGCATAGGTTGCTGAGAATAAAAGACACGCTAATACAATAACCTTTTTCATAAAATTCAATTTAATTATTACTTCTTCTTTCATGCTTTACAGCATAAAAACGGGGCAAAGGTAATTAAATATTATAAATATTACACACTTTAAGCAAAAATGTGCAGCACAAATACTACTATTTTGTGCAGTTTTGTATATTTAAAGGATAATGACTACCTTTGACACCGAAGGGTTTCTTTCCGTGTACTTGCTATACCACGTAAAAAACAAGATATTTTCTATTTACTCAAATCACTGTAAATAGAGAACCACATGGACAACTCCCCTCCTATATTCATCATTCGTTATATTTAAAATTAAAACACAATGAAAGAAAAAGAATCTGCATTGGTCTGCTTCTCTGGAGGACAAGATTCGACGACCTGCTTGTATTGGGCGATTGAAAATTTTGCATCCGTGCACACTGTTTGCTTTAGTTATGGACAAAAGCATTCGCAAGAAATTGAAGTAGCACGCGCCATTGCTCAAAAAGCAAATGTATCTTTTGAAGTACTGGATGTTTCGTTAATTAGCCAATTAGCAGACAATTCACTCACAAATCCAACCATTGCGATGGACGAAACAAAGCCTGAGGATAGCCTCCCCAATACATTTGTTCCGGGTCGTAACATGGTTTTCCTTACTTTCGTAGCCATTATGGCACGCACCAAAGGTATCAGAAACATTGTAACAGGTGTATCAGAAACAGACTTTAGCGGCTACCCCGATTGCAGAGATACCTTTATACGCTCGCTCAATGTTACGCTTAACCTAGCCATGGAGGAACATTTTATTCTTCACACGCCATTAATGTGGCTCGATAAGTCCGAAGTATGGGAACTAAGCGATCAGCTTGGCATATTTGAGTTAGTGCAAAACGAAACATTGACCTGCTACAACGGAATCCCAGCCCAAGGGTGTGGTAAGTGCCCTGCCTGCGAACTACGTCAAAGTGGATTAGAAAGTTACCTCAACAAAAAAACAAACATATAAAATAGATAAAATGGAAAGAGAAGATGAATTAACGCTACTTGGTGGACAAACAGTATACCGTCAAGATTATGCACCCGAAGTACTAGAGGCATTTATTAATAAACACCCTGATAATGATTATTGGGTACGTTTTAACTGCCCCGAGTTTACTAGCTTATGCCCTATCACAGGTCAGCCAGACTTTGCAACAATATACATTGATTATATTCCGAGCGAAAAGATGGTGGAGAGTAAAAGTCTTAAACTCTATCTTTTTAGCTTTCGCAACCATGGATCGTTCCACGAAGACTGCGTAAATATCATTATGAAAGATTTGATTCAGCTTATGGATCCAAAATACATCGAAGTAACAGGCGTGTTTACACCACGTGGTGGTATCAGCATCTATCCATATTGTAACTATGGATTACCGAATACAAAATACGAAGCTTTGGCAGAACAACGCTTATTTAATCATAAAGCGTAATTGATAGCATATAAATGTTTGATCGCCGCATTAATCAATGCGCAGATCAAACATTTCTTTTAATTTAGAAAGTACTGGATTGATGCTTAATAGCAAATCAAACTTCTCGTACGTAGTATATGCCAATTTCTTTTCGTTTGCCTCACTGATACGTGTTCGCATTTCGATACGATCATTCTTTAGGTTGTATCTCAAAAAGTTCAATATCTCGTAACTATTCTTTAATAACTCATCTGCCTGTACTGGATTGTGCAATACTATTTCAAAAACAAAGTTATCTAGTAAAATAGGCTTACTATTAATCATCGTATTCTTTAAGTGCACCTTCTCACCTGCAAAATCAATAAAAGCATCCCAACAACGAACCAACGAATCTTCGGTAAAGCCCGATTGTGCTACCGCAACATTTGTTTCTACAGGGGTTTCACTTACCGCCTCTGTAGCTGTTGATTGGGGATTTATAATATTTTTAATGGTACGACCGAGCTGAGGCGCTGGGCGCTTAGCTTTCGTTATTGATATTCTTTGTGCTACCGCAGCCTCTACTGGTGGTGTAGAATCAACTGCAACAGGTGCCGGTGCTACCACTGGCTCTTGTACTGCAATAGGGGCTGTTACGCCTGTTGATATCGGTGCAGACTCTGCTGGAGTAGCTGTTTCTGCACTCGATTCGACAGGAATCGGTTTAATTAGAGTTTTTTTTTTAATGCTTCAGCTTCACTTGTAGCTATCGTTAATTGGCAGAGTTGAATACAAGCAAGTTCGAGTAACAGTCGTTTATTTCGGCTTAAACGGTAATTCAAATCACAGCCATTTGCTAGCTCAATCGCTCTAAACAATAATGTATCGTCGCAACGCTTCGCCATCTCAATGTAACGTGTGCGGATAGAAGCACCTACTTCGAACAGAACAAGTGTTTGTTCGTCTTTACAAACCAACAGATCACGGAAGTGTCCTGTTAATCCTGTAATGATATTGTGTCCGTCAAAGCCTTTATTTAATATTTCGTTAAGCAACAGGATTGCTTGTCTAACATTCGATGTTAATATAGCATCTGTCAATCTAAAATAGTACTCGTAGTCTAATACATTGAGGTTATCAATTACCGCTTGATACGTAATTTTACCGCCTGTAAAACTCATCACCTGATCAAAGATAGAGAGTGCATCTCTCATTCCTCCATCTGCTTTTTGAGCAATTACATTCAGTGCATCTTCCTCTGCTTGCGCACCTTCTTGCTGGGCTACATATTGAAGATGTTCTACTGTATCGGCTATAGAGATACGCGAAAAATCGTATATCTGACAGCGCGAAAGAATGGTTGGTAATATTTTATGCTTCTCCGTTGTTGCTAAAATAAACAGTGCATAGTGCGGTGGCTCTTCCAACGTTTTCAAAAAAGCATTAAATGCAGCCGTCGAAAGCATGTGTACCTCATCAATGATATACACCTTATATTTCCCCAATTGCGGCGGAATACGTACTTGATCAATTAGGGAACGAATATCTTCTACCGAGTTATTAGATGCTGCATCCAACTCATGAATATTCAACGAGCGTTGCTCATTAAATCCTACACACGAATCGCACACATTACAGGCTTCTCCCTCTGGCGTTAAATTCAGGCAATTGATTGTTTTTGCAAAAATACGAGCACAAGAGGTCTTCCCCACTCCACGAGGTCCACAAAACAAATAAGCATGCGCTAATTTATTTCCCTGAATCGCGTTCTTTAGTGTAGTAGTCAATGCACGCTGCCCCACTACGGTTTGAAACGTAGACGGACGATATTTACGAGCCGAAACAATATAATTATCCATTTTAATTCCTTTTTAGTAATCTCAAATACGTACACAAAGATAATAAAAATA
>CAMQTD010000052.1 GCA_947036995.1 uncultured Parabacteroides sp. | reverse complement strand
TGCGAATGGTAGAAATCGCAGACAATACCCAATGGGTATGACTGATTTTTTATCTGATACTGGAGGGGTATATATAACAGAATCACTACGACTCAACCACCCAACGAAAGGACTTAATGCATTATATCAGCAGGCAGATTTAATCAATACGACGGAAGAGCGAACAATCAAATTTCTATCTACTGAAATCTATAACGCGCAATCTATATTTATGATAAATGGCGGAAAGTTTGTATGTAAGCAGATAGATTACGAAATTAATAAAGATGGTATTGTTGCACTCAAGCAAGGAGTATTCTATCCCATGGAATGAAATACTTCTACATGAAGCAGCAATTTCCCATCTATTAAAAACCCTTTAAATATTCAAATTAATATCGGGGATTAAATTTACTGCTTCTTGCTTTTTTTTATCTACAACCTTAGCATATATCTGTGTAGTTCTTATGTCTCTATGACCTAATAATTTAGATACAGTATATATTTCTGCTCCAAGATCCAACATTAGAACTGCAAATGTATGTCTTGCGCTATGGAAAGTTATATCTTTTGCTACTCCCGATTTTATTGCCCACATCCTTAATTCAGTGATAAGGTAGGCACTATATCTAAAATCTGTGAATACAAGTCTATGTCCCGCTTTTCTATCACCAAGATAGACCTCTGCATTTTTACTGATATCAAGATATTCTTGTCCACCTGTTTTCTTCTGCTTAAATATTATTCGCTTAAAGTCTCCTTCTTGATATACTTGACTCCAAGTTATTCTTTCTATATCACTTTTTCTGATACCGGTTAAACAAGAGAATAAAAACGAATTATATAATGCAAGGTATTTACATTCTGTTGCAGCCATCTTCTTAATTTCTTCAAGGGTTAAGTAAACTCTATTGGATTCTGCTTGTTTAAAGCCTGTTATTCCTCTCAATGGATTATGAGGCATTATACGATCTTCAAAAGCTTGGTTTATGCAGGCGCGTAATTTATTGAAATAGCTTAATTTAGAGTTTTGAGACAATGGTTTTCCCGATTTACTTCTTGCTTTATGTTCAAGATAATATTTAAAGTCATTAATAAAGTCGGAATCAATATCTTTGAATTGAATGTTTTTTTTACAAAACTTATCAAGGTACTTTAGGCATGAGCACCAATTACCCCAATTTCCTGTTGATTCAGTATTGCCATGTCTTTTTTCACACATAGCACGGTAATAGTCCAAGAAATTTGTGTCTAATTTATACGCAGCTTTAAAACCAAATTCATCATTTTGCATTTCTACTATTCGCTTTGCTTTAACACTTTGTACAAATAGCATAGTTTGCTTGTTCTTTTCTTTATTTGATTTATTCTTTTCGGGAATAATATACAATTTGAGAAACTCATATTCTCTCTTCCCATTTCGATATATATCTAAGTAAATGCTTTTATTTCCATTCGCTATTTTTTTTGTTCTAATTTTAATAGACTCTTTAGTGGCCATTCTATTTGTTATTTATTGTTATTTTGTTACTTTGTTACTCAGATCAAAATGAGTAACAAAGTAACAACAAAAATGCAACAAATAAAACACAAACAAAAACAAAAACAAATAAAAATATCAGCATAAAATCAACACTATCAAGATGTTAAGTTGTTATCGCTTGTTGTTGTTTGTTGTTGTTTTCACCTATTATTTTCCGACACAGAACTTCGAAAAGATATTACCTAAAATTTCTTCATTGCCTATATTCCCCGTGATAATGCCCAAATAATGCATGCACTCACGAATATCCATACTCAAAAAGTCTCCCGATATATTTGCCATTAAGCCTTCGATAACGCGTGTGATCGCTTCTTGTGCATGCACAAGGGCTTCGTAGTGACGAAGGTTCGTTACAATAATATCGTTTTGTCCAATTTGTGGAAGGTTTGCTGCTTTGATTAAAAGCTGTTGCAGTGCGTCCATATTGCTGCGTGATTGTGCCGAGATAAACAATCTTTCGGCAGCAAGTGTGCTTAAGACATCCTGCTTTTCGGCAAGCATAGCTGGTGTGAGCAGGTCTACTTTATTGAATACAAGAATCAGTTGCTTATCTTTAAGTTTAGATTGTAGCTTCTGCGACAGCGCCTCTATTTGATCTATTGGCGTGTTTAAATCAATCACCCACAATACAATGCTTGCTTGATCTAACTTTTGGAATGTGCGCTCTATACCGATGGTTTCGATTGCATCCGTTGTTTCACGAATACCTGCTGTATCTATAAATCGGAATGTTGTACCTGCAATATTGATGGTATCTTCGATCACATCGCGCGTGGTACCATGTATATCCGAAACAATTGCTTTCTCTTCGTTCAACAGATAATTCAGCAACGTAGACTTACCAGCATTTGTTTCGCCAATAATTGCCACAGGCACGCCATTTTTAATTACGTTACCTACGCTAAACGAATTGGCTAGTTTACTGATTAGATGCTCTATACTCGTAGCAAGTACACGTAGATTGCTGCGATCGGCAAACTCTACATCCTCTTCGCTAAAATCTAGTTCTAGTTCGATTAGGGAGGTAAAGTCTAACAGTTGAGCGCGTAGTTTAGTAAGCTCGTTACTAAAACCACCGCGCATTTGGCTCATGGCAAGTTTATGTGTGCCAGCAGATGTTGATGCAATCAAATCTGCCACCGCCTCTGCCTGACTCAAGTCCATCTTTCCATTTAAAAATGCGCGCTGTGTAAACTCCCCTGGATCTGCCGTACGGCATCCGTTGGTTATTAATAGCTGCATAATCTGCTGTTGGATATAGATCGAACCGTGACACGTAATCTCTACCGTATCTTCGCCCGTAAACGAGTGCGGATTACGAAACAGCGAGACCAACACATCATCAATCAACTCCTCTCCTTGCATGATACTACCATAAGTTAGCGAGTAGGCTGGTTGTGTTAGCAATCGCTTACTTTGGCGGATAGGTACGAATAACGTGTCGCAAATAGCAACCGCTTGATCGCCAGATATGCGAATAATAGCTACGCCACCCGTTCCTGGAGCGGTCGAAACTGCACAAATTGTATCTGAATTCATCTCTTTAGTTTTTAGTCGCTTCTGTGCGCTGTTCAATATTTAGTGGATTGGCTGCTGTTAGCTTCATGCCTTTGGCTTTCTCTAACATATAGTTCCACGCTGCCTCTCGCTCATTGGGTATTACGCCATCCAGAATCGCATCTTTGATGGATGCTTTGAGCGATCCCACTTGTTGACAAGGGGTTAAATTAAATGCCTCCATAATCTCTTCTCCACTGATTGGGGGTTGGAAGTTACGCACACGATCTTTCTCTTCGATGGCGGTTAGCTTCTCTCGCACTAGGCGGAAGTTATTTAAGAATCGGCGCACTTTATCTGGATTCTTTGATGTGATATCTGCTTCACAGAGTTTCATCAAATCGTCTATATCATCCCCTGCATCAAAAAGAAGTCTGCGGATGGCAGAATCTGTTACCTCATTGTCTGACAATGCGATTGGACGCATATGCAAGGTTACCATCTTCTGTACATATTTCATCTTCTCGTTGAGCGGAAGTTTCATCTTTCTGAAAACAGTCGGAATCATCTTCTCCCCAATAAAGTTATGGTTGTGGAAGGTCCATCCCAAACGATTATCGAAACGTTTCGTAGCAGGCTTGCCTATATCGTGCAGCAGTGCACTCCAACGAAGCCAGAGGTTATCACTTGTTTTACACAAGCGATCGAGCACCATCAAGGTGTGCGAAAAATTATCTTTATGCCCAATACCCTCTTTTGTTTCGGCACCCTTAAGGGCGTGTAGTTCAGGGAAAATCAGGGGCAACAGGCCACACTGATCTAGCAACTCAAAACCAACCGAAGGACGTGGAGAAAGAATTATTTTGCTAAGCTCGTCAATAATGCGCTCTCCACTGATTATCTCGATCCGCTCTTTGTTGCGTGTAATCGCATCGAAAGTGTCTGGATCAATATCAAATCCGAGTTGAGAAGCAAAACGAATGGCACGCATCATGCGGAGTGGATCGTCACTAAACGTGATATCCGGATCAAGCGGTGTGCGTATCACCAAGTTATCCATCGCTTCGAGTCCGCCAAATGGATCAATTAATTCGCCAAAGCGATCAGCGTTTAGGCACAAAGCAAGTGCATTCATCGAGAAATCTCTGCGATTTTGATCATCTTCGAGTGTACCATCTTCGACAATCGGCTTGCGACTGTCTCTGCTGTACGACTCTTTGCGCGCACCTACAAACTCAATTTCTATATTTCCTAATTTAACTTGTGCTGTTCCAAAGTTCTTGAAAACAGATAGGTGTGCTTTCTTGCCTAACTTATGCGCCACAGCACGAGCCAGTTCAATTCCGCTACCTACAGCTACTACATCTATATCTTTACTTGGGCGGTGCAGAAAAATATCCCGCACATAACCACCAATTACATAAGCCTCAATGCCCAGTTCATCTGCAGCATCACGTATTAAAGCAAATGCTTTATCACTTAAATGCTCCAGAATCTCTTCTTTATCTATATACATATATATTGTACTCTCTTTTTATCTTGGATACAAACTTATAAAAAAATTGCCATTTAAGCGTGCTGTAAAACCAAAATTAATCTGTCTGGTATGTTTTAATTAAGATTCAAACTGAACTTAATTGCATTCGCTACTGGCTCGAAACAAAGATATGCAGATGAATGGAGTTAACGTCCACGCACCTGCATATATTTTTAATTGCTTACAAAAGCGATTTATTTCGTTGCTTTCCGTTTAATCCATCGATGAATCTCACCTACCCAAAGCACCAACGATGTTCCGGCAATAATCACAAGCCACTCTTGCAAAGAGAGCGGTGTGGTTCTGAAAACGGCATTACCAAACGTAACAACAAAGAATTGTCCGAGTACAATGATTAAGCCGACAAACAGAAAACCTTTACTATTGCGTAGGTTGTGAAATGCAGATTCGGTGTTTCCAAATGTTTTCGCATTGAATAGATTCCAGAATTGAAGCATCACAAACGTAGTGAAAAAGAGGGTTAAATTCTTTACTCCCACAGCTGTTTCGCCATCAATACCTCCTGCATAGGCAGAGAAGTAATAGAGCAGTCCTAACAGTCCGACACAGAATAGTGCGCCTGTTCCGAGAATAAGACTTTTCATCGCCGGAACTACAATAAAGCTCGCTGCATTACGCGGTTTCACCTTCATCACCTCCATACTTGGAGGAAGAGAGGCTAAAGCGCCCGCTGCAAATGTATCCATAATGAGATTCACCCAAAGCATTTGCGTTACTGTTAGCGGAGATTCTGTTCCAAGCAACGA
Source organism: uncultured Parabacteroides sp. (assembly GCA_947036995.1). Taxonomy (GTDB): domain Bacteria; phylum Bacteroidota; class Bacteroidia; order Bacteroidales; family Tannerellaceae; genus CAMQTD01. The sequence continues at coordinate 11,577 of CAMQTD010000052.1, read as the reverse complement.
TCCTAGTAGTACGATAACCAACGCTACAACATTGATTGTTAGCTGAAACAAAATAAAGCGCTGTATATTCAAATAAACAGATCGACCCCACATCACTGCCGAAGCAATACTATGGAACGAATCGTCTAGAAGCGTAATATCACTCGCCTCTTTTGCAACGGAAGTTCCTGTACCCATCGAGAGTCCAACGTGTGCATAATTTAAGGCTGGAGCATCGTTTGTACCATCTCCTGTTACAGCTACAACCTCTTTTTTCTGCTGAAGAAGTTGTACAAGACGTTGCTTATCCGTTGGACGTGCACGCGACATAATTTTAAGTGCTTGCACACGAGACAAAGCCTCTTCGTCGCTTAATGCTTCGAACTCTACACCTGTTATATGGTTGATATCTGTATCGTCTTCTTTCCATAAACCGATTTGGCGACCAATCTCTTTGGCTGTGCCGGGGGTATCACCTGTTACAATCTTCACCTCAATACCTGCATCGTTACAACGTACGATAGCTGCTGGAACATCCTCACGTACAGGGTCTGAAATAGCTGCAATACCTAAAAAGATTAAATCGTTATAGACCATTTTACCATCTACAAACGAAGGTGCATCATCTGTTAACTCTTTATACGCAAACCCAAGTGTACGCATCGCTTGATTTTGATAACCTAGTAGTTGCGACTCTATCGTGCCTTGAACAGCTGATACAGGCTGAAGCCCTTCAACCATTTGCACGGTCGAACATTTCCCTAATACAATCTCTGGCGCACCCTTAACGTAGAGAATCTTTTTCTTTAAAAGAGGAGATTCTACCACTGTACCCATATATTTGCGCTCGGTAGAGAAGGTCAACTGATCCAACACATGTGCCTCGTTACGCAGTTTCTTGTAGTCTAATCCATGCTGATTCATCCACAACAACAAAGCTGCCTCGGTAGGATTACCCAATGTTTTGATTTTATCAGCATCCGAAAGATCTAAAAATGCTGTTGTATTGGCAGCAATACCCTCTTGGATAAGGTGCGAAAGGGTATCATCACCTAACTGTTGATTGGCTAAACCATAAAAGTTGGTTTGGTAGATCGACATTTGGTTTTTAGTGAGTGTACCTGTTTTATCGGTACAGATAACCGTAGCTGCACCCATTGTTTCGCATGCATGCATCTTACGCACCAAGTTATTTGATTGTAACATTTTGCGCATACTCATGGCTAAGCTCAACGTTACACTCATTGGTAGTCCTTCGGGAATAGCGACTACGATCAGTGTTACGGCTGCCATAAATGCACTTAAAACAATCTGCGTCATCTCTAAAGGTAACCAGGCCGATGCTTCCCAAAATTGAACGCCAAAGGCAAGACCTATCCCTAGCATTACAACCAACGCAATCAGTCCATAAAGCATCCAGTTAGCACGTTTTGCTGTAATGGCATCTACCTCCTCTTCGGTTTTCGTACCGCGTAATATAGATATATCGCTCACAATAGGCAACCAAACATTGGCTAATCCAATAAATGCTGCAAGCAAAACAGCTCCCAACAAGCCCAATTGTCCCAACGATGGAACGGCATGGTGTGGATTGAAGAATACACCCTTCACCACAAGAATACAGAATGTGACAAATGCAATTCCAAATCCTGCAACACCGATAAATTTAGCTAAAACTCCCAGCTGCTTATTTAGTGGAGTCTCTTCGCCACTCAATTCGGTTGCTTTCTGTGCTACTTTACCAAACTCGGTTGCATCGCCAACAGCAGTAACTTCCATTACACCATGCCCGTCTACGATTGTAGTGCCGCGCATTACTTTGTTTGACTGATATGTTGCTTCTGCATCAAACTCCGATTCGTTAATTGTTTTTTCGATCACAGGCTCTCCTGTAAGTGTAGATTCGTTCACTTCGAGTGATGTTGCATCCAGTAGTGTGCCATCGGCAGGAATCTCTTCGCCCTGCTCTAGCATCACGATATCGCCGACAACGATATCTTTTTTAGAGACTTCGGTCATGTTATCGTTTCGCATTACACGCACCAACGTATCGTCGTTTACTTGATTGAGCACATCGAATTTCTTGTTTGCATCATTTACAAACCAAGTAGAAACACCTGTAGCCAACAGTACTGCTACGGCAATACCAATTGTTTCTGCCAGCTCTAATATCCCTTCTGAGAAATACATAACGGCACTGATACCTGCCGAAAGTACTACGGCAATCATCAGTATACGGATCATCGGATCTTTAAAGTTCTCTAAAAACACCGTCCAAAGTGAATCACGCTTTGGAGGAGAGAGTAAGTTGTCTCCGTGTGCCTCTCTACTTGCTAAAACCTCGTTCGGGGTTAAGCCTTTGTATTGTCTATTTTGTTCCATTTTCTTGTTTGTCTGCTGCTGTTTTGTTTAATTTATTTTGAAGATAGGCAACTTTTTTGCTGCTTTTTTCTATCTCTTTATTGAGTACTGTTACATCGTTTAGTACAGCAGCGAGTTCGTACGTTGCACGAATAGCCTTACGATCGGCAGCTGCAAGGTAAATTACATAAGGGCTACCCCCTTTGTAAGTGATCTTAATGCGCTCTTTGAGTGGTGTCGAAAATATAAACTTTACAGCTTCAACGGATTGATCTCCTTTGTAGGTTACGATTTCTGATTTCATTCCACCATCATCGAATCGGTAGTTGTTACCACCATCATAAGCGATTGGCATAGTTTCTACTGTTGTACCATCGTTTGTAGCTAGCGCAACAAAGGTATGGTTCATTGGTCTTTTGCCATAAAATACGCTGGCTAGGTACATTTCGCCTTTTTCGTTTACCCCTGCACGCAGATAACAGCGCTCTACGTTGCGTTCTACTGTTTGTTGCTTGTAAATGTATTTACCGATATCATCATATTTTGGGTCTTTCTCAAACACAAAGCCTTTCATCAACAGTTGCGCCTCTTTCATGCGGATAGGTAGTAGGCTATCGCAATAGGCGATGTTCCGTTTTTGTTCTTTTATTTCGACCAAACGCATCAAGGATAGCCCCTCTTTCAACACCTTAAACTCTTTAGGGAATGCGGCTCTCAAACTATCAATTTGCATTTTTGCTGCCGCTAGTTCATTGTTTTCAACGTTGACTTTCGCAGCATCTAACAATGTTTGCGCCTCTTGTTCACTATTGCTACAGGAGAGTAGCAGCAATGCGCACGCAAAGCCAATAAAATTCTTTTTCATCTCTATTTAATCTTTAATTTATTCCTTTTAATTGATTTATTGTAAAGCATTGCAAAACTACCATATTTTAGCCAAATAAAAGATATAAATCACGAACTTTAGAAACGATTCGGTATAAACTTTATAATATTCAAATATTTTTATGTACGTTTGTGTATATTAAAAACGATAAACAAATATCTATCCTTATGAACAGATTAAAGCATAGTCCTCTTTTTTTATTCTTGACCATTATTGCTTTTGCAACGAGTTGTTCACTAAAGAACGGATCTAACGAAGTAAATCCAGTAACTTTTGACAGCATCTCGGTAGACCGCTCTTGTCACCTATTCGATATAGAGGAGAATCCGGCATGTAGTTTAAAGCTCAATTTTATTTATCCTGAGAAATATGCTGATGCAGCAATACTAAAAAAGATACAAAGTGCCTTTGTAGATCAATATTTTGGAGATGAATTTGCTGATCTTTCACCTCAACAAGCAATTAAAAAGTATGAAGAGGAGTATCTCAAAAACTATAAAACATTAGAGCCAGATTACTTGGCAGAGGTTAAGCGTGCAAAGAAAAATAACCAGTCCGTTGGTTCGTGGTTTAACTACTACGAAACATCGTTCAACGAAATTCTGTTCAACAAACAAGATATTATTAGCACAAGTGTATATTTTGAAAACTATACAGGTGGAGCGCATGGTGCACATGCACTCAAAAATCATGTTATAGATCTTAGCACAGGCAATGCAGTTACCGAAGCAATGATTTTTGTAGAAGATTATCAAGATACGCTTACGCAATTAATTATTGCTACAATTGCTAAAGACAAACAAGCGAAGGACATTAAAGAGCTCGAAAACATGGGTTACTTCTCTATCGACGAGGTGTATCCAAACAATAACTTTTGGGTGAACGACAAAGGTATTACATATACATACAACGAATACGAAATTGCAGCCTATGTAGTAGGGCGCACAAACGTATTTATCCCTTATAGCGAATTAAAACTTATTTTAAAACCTGAGAGTCCAATCTCAGCTTTAATCAACAACTAACAATAAACAAATAGATGGAACAGATATTATCCTATTTTCCTGATTTAACTGAAACTCAAAAAACGCAGTTCGCAGCACTTTACGATTTGTATGTAGATTGGAATGCTAAAATCAATGTAATCTCGCGTAAAGATATTGAGAACCTATACGAGCACCATGTGCTTCACTCATTGGGTCTTACAAAAATACTTCGATTCAAAGCTGGTTCGCGCGTGATGGATATCGGTACAGGAGGTGGATTTCCAGGAATTCCTTTAGCGATTCTTTTTCCCGAAGTTACCTTCCACTTGGTAGATAGCATTGGAAAAAAAATTAAAGTAGGCGAAGCTGTAGCAGAGGCTATTGGTTTGAAAAATATCACCTTCCGCCATTGCCGTGGCGAAGAGGAAAAGCAACTTTTCGATTTTGTAGTAAGTCGTGCCGTTATGCCATTGGCTGATCTTGTAAAGATTGTACGCAAAAATATTGCTAAACCGCAAAAGAATGCACTACCGAACGGACTTATCTGTCTTAAAGGTGGAGAGTTACAACACGAAATTCTTCCGTTTAAGAAATCGGCTATATCGATTGACTTGAGCAGTTACTTTAGCGAAGAGTTCTTTACTACCAAGAAAGTAGTATACGTTCCGCTATAATTTTTCACCATTATCAACTCAGTAGATTATAGACTATGAAGATTAAAACATTTGAATTCAATTACTTCCCAGTAAACACATACTTACTGTATGACGAAACTGGCGAAGCTATTTTAGTAGACTGTGGCTGTGTAAACGATAGAGAAATTGATACATTGGATCAATTTCTCACCGAAAATAAGTTGACATTGAAACGCCTTATTTGCACACACCTACACCTCGATCACGTATTTGGTAACGCGTTTATTAAAGATAAATATGGAATTGAGCCAGAAGCACACGCTGCTGACATCACAGCACTTCCATCTTTAGAACAGCAGGTCAAACGCTTTAATATCGACCTAGAGAAGCCAAGTATCACTGTTACCAAAACCTTGAAAGAGGGCGACGTAGTTCGATTCGGAAACAGCGAACTGCAAGTACTTCATGTTCCGGGGCATTCGCCTGGAAGCATTGTATTGTATAGTGCAGCAGATGCTGTAGCCTTTGTAGGTGATGTTTTGTTTCATGGAGGCATTGGGCGTACCGACCTTTGGGGCGGAAGTCTGGACTTGCTAACCGAGGGCATCCTTATAAAACTCTTTACATTGCCTAATCAAACAAAAATATATTCCGGACACGGACCAAAAACAAGTATTGAGTTTGAGAAGAAGCATAATCCCTACCTCTCTTAATAATTATTTTAACACCTTATATCATTATGGATACAACGAAATTTATGAACAGACACATCGGCATAACCGCACAGGATATGCCGATGATGTTAGATGCTGTTGGTGTAAAAACACGCAACGAGTTAATTCAACAGACTATTCCAGCAGAAATATGGTTGAAAGAACCGCTTAACCTCCCCGACGCGATGAGCGAACGAGAGTATGCGGAACACATCGGTGAGTTGGGTTCTAAGAATGAAGTATTCACCTCATACATCGGTATGGGATGGTACGACACAGTAACCCCAGCCCCTATCCAACGTAATGTATTTGAAAACCCAGCTTGGTACACCTCGTACACACCATACCAAGCAGAGGTATCTCAGGGCAGACTTGAAGCGCTGTTTAACTTCCAAACAATGGTTTGCAGCCTCACCGCCCTCCCACTCACGAACTGTTCGCTACTCGACGAGGCTACGGCAGCGGCAGAAGCAGCAACAATGATGTTCAACAACAGAACACGCGAGCAAGCGAAAGCCAATGCAAACGTACTGTTTGTAGACGAAAACGTATTTGAATCAACACAAGCCGTACTCCACACCCGTATGATTCCGCAAGGAATAGAGATTGTGATGGGAGATTACCGCACATTCGAATTTAAAGAGAACGCCTTTGGTGCGATCGTTCAATTCCCCGACGGAAACGGCTCTACCGAAAACTATCAAGACTTTATCACCAAAGCGCACGACCTTAAAGTGCAAGTAGCCGTAGGCGCAGATATTATGAGTTTAATCCTACTCACTCCTCCAGGAGAATGGGGCGCGGATATTGCTTTTGGTACTACACAACGCTTCGGAATCCCGATGTTTTATGGTGGTCCTTCGGCTGGTTATATCAGTGCTTTGGATAGCTATAAACGCATTATACCTGGGCGCATTATCGGTATCTCTAAAGATGCGAGCAACAAACCTGCCTATCGCTTAGCGCTTCAAACACGCGAGCAGCATATCAAACGCGAAAAAGCAACATCAAACATCTGTACCGCCCAAGCATTGCTTGCTACGATGGCATCATTCTATGCAATCTATCACGGAACGGCAGGACTTACAGATATCGCTATGCGCATCCACAGCACAGCTGGTTTTGTAGCTACGGAGCTTACTAAATTAGGATATACGCAGCTGAACGAAAACTATTTTGACACACTAAAGATTCAAATTCCTGATTCCGTTTCAATCAATCATTTGAATGATTTAGCACTCGAATGCCGCATTAACTTGCGCTACTTCGAGGGTGATTATATAGGTATCAGTATCGACGAAACTACGCAACTTACCGATGTAGGTGTGCTACTTTATATCTTCTCCGAAGCAGCAGGCAAAGAGTATGCTCTAACAAGTGAACTTGAACAGCAATTATATATGGATGCTTCTCTCGTTCGAAGCAGCGAAATACTTCCTTTCGAAGTGTTTCAAAAGTACCATTCAGAAACCGAACTCATGCGTTATATCAAACGTTTGGAGCGTAAAGATATTTCACTCGCACACTCTATGATTTCGCTTGGTTCGTGTACCATGAAATTGAATGCTGCATCGGAACTACTCTCTTTAAGCAACGCCCAATGGAACGGCATACATCCTTATGCCCCTGAAGAGCAAGCCGAAGGATATACCGAAGTGATTGAAAACCTCGCACTCTACTTAGCCGAAATTACAGGGCTACCGGGTGTTAGTTTTCAGCCAAACTCTGGTGCTGCTGGAGAGTATGCCGGACTACGTGTAATCCGCGAATACCTCAAAAGTATCGGTCAAGGCAGCAGACACATCGTACTACTTCCTGCCAGCGCACACGGAACAAATCCTGCCAGTGCTGTACAAGCCGGATATAAACCTGTTATTGTTGCATGCGATGCACTCGGCAATGTAGATATGACAGATTTCCGTGCCAAAGCAGAACTGTACAAAGCGGAACTTGCTGCATGTATGATTACATACCCTTCTACACACGGTATCTTTGAAACATCAATCGTAGAGATTTGCGATATCATACACGCATGTGGCGGACAGCTATACATGGATGGTGCCAATATGAACGGACAGGTAGGTATTACGAACCCCGGCTTTATCGGTGCAGATGTATGCCATTTGAACCTACATAAAACATTTGCCATTCCGCACGGTGGTGGTGGACCAGGTGTAGGGCCTATTTGTGTGGCTAAACACCTAACCCCTTTCCTACCTTCACATCCTATTCAATTTGGTAGCGAACTGAACACGGTCTCTTCTGCTCCATACGGAAGTGCTGGTATACTGCCTATCACTTACGGATATATCCGCATGATGGGTGGCGAGGCGCTTCGTTTGGCTACAGAAACAGCTATTCTAAATGCAAATTACTTAGTTTCAAAACTAAAAGATACCTACGGCATTGTATATACAGGAGCTGTTGGACGTGTAGGGCACGAACTAATCCTCGAATGTCGCAACCTTAAAGAGTTGGCAGGCATAACAGAAAGCGATGTTGCAAAGCGCCTGATGGACTTTGGCTATCACGCCCCTACCCTTTCGTTTCCCGTACACGGCACATTAATGATAGAGCCTACCGAAAGCGAAAGCTTAGCAGAGCTTAACCGCTTTGTAGATGTAATGCTGTGCATTTGGAGCGAAATTGAAGAAATTGCCACAGGCAAATATTCACGCGAAGACAACGTATTAATCAACGCCCCACACCCAGAGTACGCAGCATGCAGCGACGAATGGAATCATGCCTACCCTCGCAGCAAAGCCATCTACCCACTAGAATACCTTCGAGAGAATAAGTTCTGGCTAAGTGTTGGACGTATCGATAATGCTTTCGGCGATCGCAATTTGGTGCCTGCACTAACGTGCTGTACGGTGTAAAGGATTGTTTTGGTATATTTAAAAATAAAAAGGGATTTAATAAATGGGGAAACTCATTTATTAAATCCCTTTTCTATATTGTTTTAATTTGCAATTAACAGATAATATTTACCGTGATATAGTTTATCACTTCTTTTGTATATCAAACAGATTCGTTCATATTAGCTATCGCTATTTTTTTACATACAAATATCTGTTTCTCTGATTTATTTTCAAATACCTCTTCATTAAATCCACCGAATTTATTAATAATTTCAAATCCATGAAAACTTAAATATGCATCTAATTCTTTGGGGAAAAACAGTCGCATATCCAGATCTTGAATAGAATCAAATACCCCATCTATAAAATAATGCCATTTGATACGATTAATCTGAGTTGTATTCTCATAAATCATAGTCTGCTTTATAACAACATTTCTACTATCTTTGGTCGAATATTCAGCTATAATATTTTCTTCTTTCTCTGCATTTACGATATAGTGAATATTAGGGTTAAAACAATCAAATAAGAAATATCCATCATCTTTTAGATGTTTCTTTACATTTATCAATACATTGAAAAAATCTTGATTCGTATATAAATGATGAATTGAATTAAATGGAATAAAAATAATATCATAAGTTTCTGGCAAATCTAAATTTCTTATATCAGATTCAATAAACTCTATAGAAACATTTAATCCGTTTGCTTTATCTTTGGCTTGTTTCAACATCGATGCATTATTATCAACACCAATAATATTATATCCTGCTTGTACCAGTGGAATCGTGAGTCTACCTGTACCACAACATAATTCAAGAATGTTACCATCCTTCTTTTTTTTAAACCAATTTGAATAGAAAGACAAATCATCTATATCTGTATTCATACCATCATAAATGTTGCCATCGTAAATTAAACTTCCTACTTTGTATTTTTCCATTTTACACATTTTATATTAACCATATCTAGATATGGTATTATTAAAAACAACATACTTGCATAGTGTAAGTATCTCAATCTCTTTAATTGTTGGATTATCAAGTTTCCTTTGATATAAGGCTAGCCAATGCTTAGCTTTTTTATCGCCTTAAACACATTGCTATACGAATCTTTATTACTATACTTCTCTGCACGTTCGCAGGCTAGTTCTAAGCCTCTAGTTGCAATCATATCTTTGACCCACTTGTCATTTTCGAGAAATTTACGCCCTTTATCATAAGTTGGAAGGTGTTTTTTTAGCGATCTCCCTGTTGCATCGGCAGAGTTAAAGTGGCGACAAGTATCTTCAAAGTGCAGTAAGAACCAATATTCGATTGATTGCAAACTATCACAAAGGAGCACATTATCTTTAGATCCGTATTTTGTTTTAAGCTTCTCTAATTTATAGTTCTCTGTTTCTGAACGTCTACTAACATCTGCATCAAACACGCAGATAACATAAACATCCTCTTGCAGTAGCTCCACAATCTTCTTTTCAATTTTCGCTATACTATTATTCTCAAATAAGCGCGGAGTTATTGAGCAGTGGAAGCCCATCAACTGCTTTAGATGCTTGAAGTAGAATAACTCTGTCTGCCCCTCGCCCACAATATGAATGGCTTGGTGCGTATTTTGTGTTGGTCTTTTCTTTCTCATAAGCTAGATATTAGGGATTGCTCCAAATTTACCAAATTTATATGCCTTTTGCAATGATGATATGCGATTGAGCGCTTTAAAATCGGTCAAGGGATAGAGGATAGATGCACCGTCTGCACCTTTTTCGGTGAACCAAATATTATCTTTACGCAAAAGATCTTCTTGTGCTAGAAGTCCATCGTAATGTGTAGTTACCAACATTTGAGCATGTGTTGATTCTTGCAAAAACCGCTCGATAACATACTCTACCAATTTAGGATGCAACGAAGACTCTATTTCATCAATAGTCAAAAAGGCATTGTTCTGTATGAGTTCATTTATGCGACTTGATATCTCCATTGTGCGTAGTGTGCCATCAGATTCTAATTGCTCTGGAAAATCAAATAGCTCCTTATCGCCTTTATTGTTGGTAATCGTGTGTTGATACATAATTTTAGGAAGCACAAACTCACTGCTACTATCTTGGGAATATATATCAGAGATATTAAAATCTGCCTCTTTAAGATAGTTGAGTATGTAATCTTTTTTTGCATCGTCTTTCAGCGTGTCGTATTTTGTTACAATATCAGGCATAAAGGAGGCAATTGGGTACATCGTTTTACCTTTGAAGTATGCCAGTATCCTTTCTATCTCTGGAACATTGACATTAACTTGCATATAGGCTGCAAACACCGACATATTTGGTAAGCACTTCAACGTTATTTCCTCTTTTGCAGCATTAGAGAGCTTGATCTTATTTCCAAACTTGATGGTTGAGACTCCATCCTCAAAACTTCTTTCAAAAAGTATGGCTGGTTGTTGAGTTGGATAATAAACAAGCATTTCACTACAGACATGCGCTTGTTTAAGTCTTAAATTATAGACACATTTTACTGGAATCGACTCGTTATCCATAAGATAAAACACAAGGGAAATTTCAGATATATCGCTCTTGCTCTCTTTGTTAAGTAAAAAAGGCATAACACCAGTGTGATCGCTTTTACTACGAGGAACACGTGTAATAAAAGAACTAAAGAAATTATAGCCCTTTATAAAATTACTCTTACCCGAAGCATTTGCTCCATAGATAACTCCAAATTTAAGCAATCGCAAGTCTGGCGCAATATCAACCACGTGATAAGATTCCATATCTTTGCTTTTATCTGCTTCGAAGCTTAATAATGTTTCATCTCTAAAAGAGAATATATTTTTGAATTTGATCTCAGCTATCATTGTATTTAATCTTATTTACGGCAAATATAATGAATAAAGAATGAATATTTGTTGTTTAGTTTTATTTATTTACAGACAATGCGCTAATCAAAGCAAAAGAGTGTAAAACCCAACCTAAGATGGACGTATTGACAATACTTTTGCCGATCCTTTATATTTACCAAATTTCACTTCTTGCAGAACTTGAAACGTTTATAGACTCTAAAAGAGAGACGGTAAACGATCCTTTATCTCTTATTTTAATTATAAACAGTTACAACCTTACTGCATTATGGCTATTATTGGGGATTGATACGCATATTCAAA
>CAMQTD010000051.1 GCA_947036995.1 uncultured Parabacteroides sp. | reverse complement strand
AAATATTTAAGACGTGTTTGGCGTACCGATGCGGTTAGAGCGAAAGAGTAGCTTTCGCTAATATTCTATTATTGTGATATTTAGATCAATAGGATTGGGTTTATAATATAAGGTTAATAATAAAAGCCAGCAACGAACCTTTTAAAGGATTGTTGCTGGCTTTTATTATTAACCTTATACAAGATGTGCTATGTGTTTGCATAGTTATCAATACCCTATTGATAAACCTTCTCTTTTTTAGTTTTCTTGCAATATCAAATACAGACTACAGTTAAGCAGTTTGTGTAGTGTAAAACAGATGTAGTTTGCTGTATTTGTTGAGGTTGTAGATTTGTATCTCCCCTTTAGATTGAGAAATAAAAATGGGCTATCAGCTAAGATAACCCATTAATTGTTGCTTGTTAATAGCTCCGTGGAGAATATCGGACTCGAACCGATCACCTCAACACTGCCAGTGTTGCGCTCTAGCCAGATGAGCTAATCCCCCTTGCTTACTTTATTTCTGGTGCAAATATAAAGTAATTCTTTGGATATGCGTTATCTTTGTGAAAAATAAATTCAGATGATTATATTTAATACAACATTTCATGTTGCAAACGAAGTTTCGCAAGCATATGTGCAATTTTTGAAAACAAGTTATATACCGCAAGCAGTAGCAAGTGGCTTTTTGATGCAGCCTTGTTTTAGTCGCGTGATGCAAGATAACAATGCTGAAGGTGAGAGCTATTCGATTCAATTTAAAGTAAAGAATGTAGATACACTAAATTATTGGATGGAGCAGGAGGGGCATTTGTTGAATAAAGTTTTAGTAGGAAAATTTGGACAGTCGGTAGTAGGATTTTCTACGCTACTTGAAGAGATAAAATTGGGCGAATGATTAAAGAGCGCGTGATACTTGGTATTGACCCTGGAACAATCGTGATGGGGTATGGTGTGTTGCGTGTAGAAGGCAATAAACCAAAGATGGAGGCTATGGGTATTCTGCAATTAAACAAATACGACGATCATTACCTTCGCTTGCGTAAGATTTTTGATCGTGTAGTATCGTTAGTTGATGAGTATCATCCAGACGAGTTAGCCATTGAAGCACCCTTTTTTGGAAAAAATGTACAGAGTATGTTGAAGTTGGGACGTGCACAAGGTGTGGCTATGGCTGCGGCATTGAGTAGAGATGTTCCCATTTTTGAATATGCACCATTAAAGATTAAGATGTCAATAACAGGTAGTGGTAGTGCATCGAAAGAGCAGGTAGCAGGTATGTTACAACGGTTTTTGCATATTCCGCAAGCAAACATGCTTAAAGAACTAGATGCTACCGATGGATTGGCGGCGGCTTTATGCCACTACTTTCAGTCTAACAATCCAGTCAGTGAGAAAAAATATTCGGGTTGGAAAGATTTTATGTCTAAAAATCCTGATAAGGTAAAACGATAAGAAATAAGAAAATCCCCTTTTAGTAGCCATGTAATATGGTGCTAAAAGGGGATTTTACTTATATTATTACGTGTTATTAAACTACACCTTGTGCCATCATTGCTTTGGCTACTTTCATAAATCCAGCAATATTAGCACCTTTTACATAGTTGGTATAACCATTTGCTGTCCCGTGGGCTACGCACTGCTTATGTATGTCGAACATGATTTGGTGTAAGCGAGCATCTACCTCTTCGCCACTCCAACTGATGTGCATTGCATTTTGCGTCATTTCAAGTCCGGAGGTTGCTACACCACCAGCATTAACAGCCTTGCCAGGAGCAAAAAGTTGTTTGTGTTCTACAAAGTAATCTACAGCTTCTGCTGTACAACCCATGTTCGAAACTTCCGCAACACAAATCACACCATTTGCCATTAACTGTTTTGCATCCGATTCGTTTAACTCATTCTGAGTCGCACAAGGAAGTGCAATATCTACTTTTTGTTCCCAAGGTTTCTTACCTGCAAAGAATGTTGAGCCAGGGAATTCATCTGCATAAGGAGCTACTACATCGTTACCTGTTTCACGTAGGCTTAGCATGTATTCTATTTTATCTCCACAGATACCAGCAGGGTCGTAAATGTACCCATCTGGTCCAGAAATAGTAACTACTTTAGCGCCCATTTCAGTTGCTTTGATGGTTGCACCCCAAGCTACATTACCAAAACCAGAGACTGAAACTGTTTTATCTTGCATAGATAAATCGTTGCTCTCCATCATCTGCTTCACAAAATACAATGCACCAAATCCTGTAGCTTCTGGGCGGAGTACAGAGCCACCATAGCTCAGTCCTTTACCTGTAAATGTGCCTGTGTTTTCGCGTGCTAGTTTACGGTACATACCTGCTAAGAATCCGATTTCACGTGCTCCCACGCCAATATCTCCAGCAGGAATATCTGTGTCAGGACCAATATTGCGCCACAATTCAAGCATAAAAGCTTGACAGAAACGCATGATCTCTGCATTTGATTTACCACGTGGGTTAAAGTCCGACCCACCTTTTCCACCACCCATAGGGAGTGTAGTAAGTGCATTTTTAAACATTTGCTCAAAGCCTAAAAACTTTAATATAGATAGATTTACCGAAGCATGAAAGCGCAATCCACCTTTGTAAGGTCCAATAGCGTTGTTGAACTGTACGCGATATCCTAGGTTAACATGAATATCACCTCGGTCGTCTACCCACGTTACACGGAACGAGAATATTCGATCGGGTTCTACTATTCGCTCTATGATGCGTGCTTTGTCAAATTCCGGGTGTTGGTTATAAACCTCTTCGATTGATAGTAATACCTCTTTTACTGCTTGTAAATACTCTGTTTCACCAGGGTGCTTTACCGCAAGCGATTCTAAAATAACATCTGTCTTCATAGCATTTATTTTATTATAAGGAAATATCATCCTGCCCACAAATGTAGCAATTAATATTATAAAACAAAGTTTTTTACTTACTTTTGGTCACATTAATGTTATTAAATATATGAGTGGAATACCAGACTTTAAAACGTTAGTATTTAAAGATACTTCGTTTGCCGATTTAATGAACAAACGCATCTATAATGTGTTACTGATTGCGACTAAATATGATGCATTTATGCTCGAAGATGATGGTCGTGTGGATGAGCAAATGTTTAATGAATATACTTCGCTAAACCTGCGTTATCCTCCACGTTTCACACAGGTAACTACGGAAGAAGAGGCTTTTGATGAGCTTTCTAAGAAGAATTATGAGTTAATTATCTGTATGCCAAATATGGATAACCGAGATATTTTTGCAGCAGCTAAAGAGATTAAACTGCATTACGAGTCGATACCAATTGTGGTATTAACCCCTTTCTCTCGTGAGGTAACAAAGCGGATGGAAGACGAAGATTTGAGTGCAATTGATTATGTGTTCAGCTGGCTCGGAAATGCCGAACTTTTATTGGCTATCATCAAACTGATTGAAGATAAGATGAATGCGCCAACGGATGTTGATTCTGTTGGTGTGCAGATTATTTTATTGGTAGAAGATTCTGTTCGATTTTACTCTTCTGCCTTGGCGCATATATATCAGTTTGTATTGAAGCAATCGCAAGTGTTTTCGCACGAGGCACTGAATGCGCACCAACGTATGTTACGCATGCGTGGGCGACCAAAAATTAAATTGGCACGTAACTACGAAGAGGCGGTGCGTATTTTTGAGAAATACAAAGATCATATGTTGGGGATTGTCTCGGATATGAGTTTTATGCGTGAGGGTGAGAAAGATCCGCTAGCCGGTTATCGTTTCGGGCAGTTAGTGCGCGAATCGGGGTTGATTATTCCCTTTATTATGGAATCGTCCGAAGAGGTGAACTACACGTATGCCCGAGAGCTACACGCCTCCTTTATTAATAAGAACTCAAAAAGCTATCCGCAAGACCTGCATAAGAAAATTATGCAACGCTTTGGTTTTGGCGATTTTGTGATTCTAGATCCATCTACGCACAAAGAGATTATGCGTATAAAGGATCTAAAGGATTTACAAACACGATTATATGATATTCCTGACGATTCGTTGAGCTATCATCTTTCACGCAATCACTTCTCTCGCTTTTTCTATTCGCGTGCTATGTTTCCTCCAGCCGAGCTGCTTAAAGGGATTCACGTCTCTGAATATAAGTCGATGGATGAGGCGCGAAAAACTATTTTTGAAGTAATCGTTGAGTACCGTCGGATGAAGAATATGGGTGTGGTAGCTGTATATAAAAAAGAACGCTTTGACGAATATTCTACCTTTGCACGTATTGGAGAAGGGTCGTTGGGCGGAAAGGGTCGTGGTCTTGGATTTATGGGGGCTATGATTACCCGTTCGCCCGAGTT
The DNA here is from genome assembly GCA_947036995.1 of uncultured Parabacteroides sp. Lineage (GTDB taxonomy): Bacteria > Bacteroidota > Bacteroidia > Bacteroidales > Tannerellaceae > CAMQTD01. The sequence goes on along the minus strand of CAMQTD010000051.1, from coordinate 12,889 downwards.
TCAGCTAGATGAGAATTTTGCTGTTACAATCCCCAAAACTGTGGTGATCTGTACAGATATTTTCGACGAGTTTATGGAAACGAACGAGCTTTATCCAATTGCCCTTTCGGATATGTCTGACGATGTGATGCTGAGTTATTTTCTAAAGGCAAGTCTTCCAACGCATTTAATAGAAGATTTAATGGCTTTTGCAGAGGTGGTAAAGGGTCCTATGGCGATTCGTTCGTCTAGTTTGCTCGAAGATTCGCACTATCAACCTTTTGCCGGGATCTACTCTACATACATGATTCCTAAAATTGCAGATAAGTATGAGATGTTGCGTGTGTTGAGCGATGCTATAAAGGCTGTTTATGCTTCGGTATTTTACGAAGATAGTAAGAGCTATATGACTGCTACCTCGAATGTAATTGACCAAGAGAAAATGGCAGTTGTGCTTCAAGAGGTGGTCGGTAGTGCCTATGGTACACGCTTCTATCCAACGATCTCGGGTGTTGCTCGCTCGTTGAATTTTTATCCAATTGGACATGAGAAAGCCGAAGATGGGATTGCAAATATTGCGTTGGGATTGGGTAAGTATATTGTAGATGGAGGTTTAACGCTTCGTTTCTCGCCACTGCATCCGCATAATATTTTGCAAATGAGTACGCTCGATTTTGCATTGCGTGAAACACAAACGCAGTTCTATGCACTCGATTTGAGCAATACAACCGAACAATTCTCTATAGACGATGCCTTTAACCTCACCAAGCTGCATGTAAAAGATGCGGATGCGGATGGATCGCTTAAATACATCGCTTCGACATACGATCCGTATGATCAAATGATTTTGGATGGCTATTACCCTGGCGGACGTAAAATTGTATCGTTCGTAAATATCCTTCAGCACGAAGTGTTTCCGTTAGCGAAGATATTGGATATGGTATTAAGTATTGGTCAAGCAGAGATGGGGCGACCTGTCGAAATTGAATTTGCGGTTAATATCAACCCATTGAATAAAGACAAAGCAACATTTTACCTGCTTCAAGTGCGCCCGATTGTAGATAATAAAGAGATGCTTGATGAGGATTTGACAAGCATCAAACCCGACGAAACAGTACTTTACTCTACAAGTGTATTGGGGCATGGCATTGTATCTGATGTGCGTGATGTATTGTATGTAAAGACAGGTGCATTTAATGCCTCTAAAAATCAATTGATCGCTTATGAGATAGAGAAGATCAATAAACAATTTACCGAATCAAAAACAGGGTATGTTTTAGTTGGTCCTGGGCGTTGGGGTTCTAGTGATACTTGGTTAGGAATTCCTGTCAAGTGGCCACATATATCGAATGCACGTCTGATTGTAGAGTCTGGATTGGAGAATTATCGAATCGAACCAAGTCAAGGAACACATTTCTTTCAGAATTTGACATCCTTTGGTGTGGGTTATTTTACAATCAATCCATTTAAACAAGATGGTTGGTTTGATGAAGCTTATTTAGATTCGTTACCAGCTGTTCACGAAACGGAATACCTTCGATTGGTTCGTTTCGAGCAGCCACTTCAAATAAAAATGGATGGAAAGCGTAGTTTGGGAGTCGTAATGCAATGAATGGATACGATTTATAGAACTTAATTGCGTCTGTTTGGTTTATAACTAAAAAGTGCGTTAATTTGTAAAGTAATAATGAAAGGAGAAATGAAAATGAAAAAGAAAATTTTAGTGGCATGCGTTGCCTTGTTTGCATTGATGGCTATTCCAGCTCAAGCACAATTGAAATTTGGTGTAAAGGGAGGTTTAAATATTTCGAAAGTGCATTTTGACAAAGAGGTTGTAGGAGATGGAAATGTAACAGGTTTCAATGTTGGACCAATGATCGAATTTAAAATACCTATTATCGGTCTAGGATTTGATGCAGCCCTTCTTTACTCTCAAAAAGGTTTCGAGGTAGCGAATGAGTCAATGCGTACAGATTACTTAGATATTCCGGTTAACCTTAAATGGAAAATAGGAATTCCTTTGGCAAAAGTTTATTTTACTGGAGGTCCTTATATTAGTTTTCGTTTAGCAGGAGATGACTTTATGAGTGAAATAGCAGGTATCAAGAGTGGCTTCGAGGCTAAATCTTTTGGTGCAGGTGTTAACTTTGGTGCAGGTGTAGAACTGTTTAGTCACCTACAAGTAGGATTTAATTATGGACTTGGTTTGACTAACAACTACGAAATGATGGTTGACGAGATGAAGCTAGGTACAGGTAAAGACCGTGGTTGGAGTATCACTGCTGCTGTATTATTTTAATAAATTTATTGTACGAATATGATGTATGCCGATGTAATTCTGCCGCTTTCGCTTGCAAATACTTTTACCTATCGGATTCCATCGGATTTAGAGCAAGGTGTGCAAGTGGGCTGTCGTGTGATTGTTCAATTTGCGACTAAGCGATATTATACAGCCATTGTATTGGCAATTTCTGATAAAGAACCCACTACATCATTCGAAATAAAAGATATTTATGCATTGCTAGACGGCGCACCTATACTGCGCCGTCCGCAACTTCGCTTTTGGCAATGGATTGCGAGTTACTATATGTGTAAATTGGGCGAGGTGTATAAAGCTGCCCTTCCTTCGGGTCTGAAATTAGAAAGTGAGACCGTTGTTTCGTTGCAAACCGATTTTGAAGCTATTGCGCCGTTGAGGCGTAACGAACAAGCTATACTGGATGCTTTTGAAGGGCTTCCTGTGCAGCTAAGTGTTACTGATTTAGAGAAACGTACCAGTTTACGTAACGTATTACCGATTCTCACTGCCTTGATCGACAAAGGAGCGATTGAGGTTTGCGAATCATTAAAAAAGGGCTTTACCCCAAGGCTCGAAACATATATCCGTTTGGCAGAATCGTTGCTAGACGAAGATAAACTCAAACAAACCTTCGAAGATATAAAACGTGCCAAGAAACAAGAGCTGTTATTGGTTTCGTTTTTAGACCTCTCGCAAGTATTGAACCCATCCCGCTTGATGGAGGTTTCGAAAAAAGAGCTACTCGCTTTCAGTGGAGAAACAGCAGCAACCCTCACAGCACTAATTAAACGGGGCGTACTCGAAACCTATACCAAAGAGATTGGCAGATTGCACGCGCGTGTATGCCGTACACAACCGATCAAACCCTTAACCGAACCGCAAACAAAAGCCTATCAAGAGATTCTTGCAGGCTTTAAAGCGAAAGATGTTGCCCTGCTATTTGGTGTTACTTCGAGTGGTAAAACCGAAGTTTACATCCACCTGATAGAAGATATGCTTCAACTAAACCGTCAAGTACTCTACCTCCTACCAGAGATCGCTATCACAACACAAATAACGGAACGGTTGGCGGTTGTATTTGGTGACCGATTGTTAGTATATCATTCACGTTTTTCAGATAACGAACGCGTTGAGGTGTGGAATAAGCTACTCAATGCAGATCAGCCTATGGTGGTGCTTGGTGTGCGTTCGGCACTGTTTCTGCCCTATAAAGATTTAGGACTGATTATTGTTGACGAAGAACACGAGCCCTCTTACAAGCAGCAAGATCCAGCCCCTCGATACCATGCACGTAGTGCTGCCATTGTTTTGGCAGGTATGCACGGTGCAAAAACCTTGTTAGGTTCGGCAACTCCCTCGGTAGATACCTATTTCAATGCCGTAACAGATAAATATGCGCTGATTGAGCTAACAACGCGTTACAAAGATATTGCTATGCCTGAGATTGTAACGGTAGATTTAAAAGAGCTTCGCCGCCGCAAACTAATGTCTCGTGATGCCCTTTTTTCTCCATTACTAATCGAGAAGATGGAAGAAGCTATAGCTCGTAAAGAGCAGGTTATTTTATTTCAGAACAGACGTGGATTTGCCCCTATGATTGAGTGCCGCGAATGTGCTTGGACACCGCAGTGTGTTAATTGCGATGTAAGCTTAACGTTTCACAAAGGGCGCAATCAATTGATTTGCCACTATTGTGGATATACATATCAACTGCCCAAATCGTGTCCTACCTGTAAGGGTACTGATCTTCGGACCATGGGTTTTGGTACCGAAAGGGTAGAAGAGGAGTTATCTCTCTTAATGCCCGATGTTAAAACTGACCGACTCGATTTTGATACAGCCCGTACACGTAGTGCTTTCGAACGTATAATATCAGATTTTGAGAAAGGCAAAACACAAGTATTGATCGGAACACAAATGTTATCTAAAGGGTTAGACTTCGACAATGTAACGGTTGTTGGTATATTGAGTGCCGATAATTTGATGAACTTCCCCGATTTCCGTTCGCACGAGCGCGCTTTTCAATTGATGGTGCAGGTAAGCGGTAGGGCAGGGCGTAAGCATAAAAGAGGGTTAGTACTTTTGCAAACAACACAGCCTACACACCCATTGATCGAACTGGTGAAACAGTTTGATTATAAAGCAATGGCAATGCTTCAATTAAGCGAACGAAACTTGTTTCGTTATCCGCCCTTTTATCGTTTAATTACCCTTGTATTGCGTTCACGTAATGAGATCACACTAAACGAGCTCTCTGTCACCTATGCGCGAAAGCTACATGCACAGTTGGGCGATCGTGTATTAGGACCTGTAACGCCTTCGGTAACACGTGTACAAACATTTCATGTGCGCAAGTTAGTCTTGAAAATCGAAATCTCGGCACAAGTAGCAGCCGTTAGACAGATTTTAGAGTCGGTGTATCAAGAGATGGCACAGATTAAAGCGTTTAATCAATTGGTTGTGCATTATGATGTGGATCCGATTTGATCTCGCCTTCAATTGAGTTTAAGGTTCTCGTTATCTGTTCGTATGCAGGGAAATATTTGTGAGTTTGTAATGATTTTTATATCTTTGACCTAAGTTGTTGATTGGATTAAGCTTTTTAGTCTCTATTAAACAATTGATAACAGAACGTTTGCATTACACCCCCTTACATTATACCGTAGTCCGGTATTTTATTTGATCAAAACTAAATTCTCAAATAACACAAACAATGAATATGAATAGCAATAAAATAGCCAAAGTATTAATTCTTATTTTTCTTGTACTAGGGCTAAATAGCTGTGATAAAGATAAAGAATCTTTATCAGATCCTTTAGTTGTATTGAATTTCAAGCCATTTACAGATGATAGCCATGCCACTGATCCAGAGGTGAGCACAATAAATATGCTGATATTTAAAGAGGATGTTTTGACAAAAAATATTACACACAAGCAGGATATAAGTAATAAAATATCAATTGCAGTAGAGGATATTAAAGATTCTAAGTCGTACTTTATTGCAGATCCAAACAATATGACCGACTATGCATTGACAGAAGGCGTAACTTCGGAGCTTGATTTTGCAAAACAGCATACAAGACCACTAAATATTGCAGCAGGTGATGTTGTAGATCCTTTTTATGCTGGAGAAAAAGATTTTATAGGTACTACAGACTATAGTAATCTAAATTTTGAAATGGTGCGTCGCGTGGCTCGAATAGATATCAGTTTAGAGGCGTATGCAGATATAACAGTGCAAAGCGCAACACTAAAGAACGTATCTTTACAGTCTCACGTCTATAAGCAGTCAGAGCCAACAACAGATGTTTTTGCAAAAGGTAACTTCACGAAAACATTTAACCCAATACTTACTACTAATACAGAAGCTGTGTTTTATTTATTAGAAGAGCAAACAGCTAATTCCATATTAGAACTGGAAGTGAAGATTGACGGAGAAACAACGATGTTAGCAGCAAAGCTACCTGCAAAGATTGTATCTAATAATATTTATGATGTTAAAATCTCAGGTAGCGGAACTACCCTAAAAGCGCATATCACAGCACGAGCTTGGGAGGTTGGTGGAAATGTTGATGTTATACCCGATATGGAGTTTACTAAAATAGATGTTGAACAATCCGACCTAAAGGGTTATATTCGTGTATCAGCAACAAAAGACACTGTGTTTGTTCCATCATCTAATACCACATTTAAACTTACTGTAGCAGCAACATCAGAGCTTGAAGTTATGGCGGAGGGCGATATTGTAATGACACCGCATATAGTAACTGATTCTTATTTGCAAAACTCATATAATATCAGAACTACGCCTAAAAGTCAGGAGAAAATTGCATACTTGAAAATAAAAAACAAATATATAGAGCACGATTATGATGATCGAATTGTAATAGTATTAGAAGAAAGTAAGATTAAATATACAGGAAAATTGCTTGAATATGTTCAAGATGTTGCTAATATTCAGTTTGGGACTTACATTGATGGTGATTTAGGCACAATACAAATTCCAGCAACGAGCGAAATTGTAGATCAAACAACCCCAGAGTGGATAAGATTTAAAGATATAACATCAACACTTCCAGCTTATTCATCCAGATCATTTCAGGGTGGATATCGTCCCAATAATATGGCGGAAAATGGAAATATTGAGGAACTTATGTTTTCTGTTAAACACGCAACAGGCGAATCCGAGCATATTAAAATATCACGTGTGCAAAATGCACTTCCTGTTGTAACTATTCATGGTCAATACTGGTGCATGTATAACTTAAGAGGTCATGCAAGAACTGTTTCAGATCAAATATTAGAATACAAAGAAGATTTATTTGAATATCTAGCAACATGTAGCAATGAGGATGTGGTCCGCTATGCTGGAGATGTTTATAAAGGGACAGATCTTAATGGTTTGGCGTTTGATGTACTAACGACACCTCCAGCAGTAGTGGGAGGAAACCCAACAAAAAAATTTATTTTTAAGAATTATGAAACCTCAAATTCTCCTGGAGCGCAAGGTTCAATTAAAACCTGTCCTGATGGGTACTCAGTACCCAAACAATCAGATATGTCGAATATAGTTTACCATAAGATGTTTGGGAGTAGTCAGACCACCATATGGACAGCCGGTTTGGGGAGACAGGTGTTAGGAGTGCAAACACGAGGACTTACTTACAAAGGATTAAAATTTGGATATGGAACTTTAAATATTTATTATAGTAAGGCAGCTGATGAAGCGGCTAAATTAGTGCTATATGGTTTAGCTTTTAAACCTAAGCATTATGGGATGAATACCGAGAGGGGACTTTTTCTTTATCAAAAACCAGATAATTCGTTAACTTCTACGTGGGCTTTCTATCATAGTAATCATCGAGTATATGATGAAGCATATTCTGACTCTGCAGTTACTCGATATATTCGCTGCATAAAAGAACCTACTAATTATTTTATTTACTAGAATAATTTCAACTATATGGTTGGTGTAATTTTAGACATGCAGCAGCAGACAAGTGTACTTAATTAGGGTATACAGTAAGCGATGAAGTGAAAGTCAACAATAAATCCCGATTAAGATGTGCAACATCTTAATCGGGATTTATTGTTGAAACAGTTGTATATCTCAACTATTTTATTGAATATTGCCTTCAAATTAAATTATACACATAGATACTTCACTCATTATAATTACATCAAATGAAACAAAAGAAAAAGAAAATAACAATCCTTTTTGTCTGTCTAGGTAATATCTGTCGTTCTCCATCTGCCGAGGGTATAATGAAACAGTTGGTGCTTAAAGCAGGGTTGCAAGAGCAGATCATTATAGACTCTGCTGGTATTTTAGATTGCCATCAAGGGAAGTTGTCGGATGCACGTATGCGTGCACATGCTACTCGCAGAGGGTATCAATTGGATTCTAAATCACGACCTGTGGTAAGTAAAGACTTTTTTGAGTTCGATTATATTATTGGTATGGACGATCGCAATATTGCAGATCTTCAATCCAAAGCCATAGACCTAGAGTCGCTCGCCAAAATACACCGCATGGCAGAATACTTTGGCGAAGCATCCCTTTTCGACCACGTACCAGACCCTTACTACGGAGGGGCAGATGGTTTTGAAACGGTGCTAGATCTTTTAGAAGATGCGTGTAAATGTTTGCTTACGCATGTTTCTTTAGATCTGGATAAGTAACACGCGTGTGATACATTGTTTTAAGTTTTTCGATAAAAACCTCTTTAATCGTCTCAACATCTCGGAATGTAAGTGGTGTGTTTGTTAACAAGCCATCTTCGATTTGTGAGCTGATTATTTTATTCACCAATTGCGTGATATTCTCCTCGGTATACTCTTTGAGGCTGCGTGAAGCAGCTTCGATAGAGTCCGCCATCATTAATATCCCCGTCTCTTTAGAGAATGGATTAGGACCAGGGTAGGTGAATTTAGCCTCGTCAATCTCTTGATCGGGGTATTTGTTTTTGTGCGAATTGTAGAAATACTTTACTTTACCTAGTCCGTGGTGGGTGCGGATAAAATCAATAATTGCATTTGGTATGTTTGCCTTCTCTGCAATTTTAATCCCCTCATGGATATGATTGATAATTAGCTGCGCACTATCTTCGAATTCAAGTTGGTTGTGTGGGTTTACGCCTGTTTGATTTTCGGTAAAGTAGGTTGGATTACTCATTTTACCAATATCGTGATACATTGCCCCAGTTCTTACCAGCTGAGCATCTGCCCCAACACGGCTTGCTGCTGCCGAGGCAATGATCGAAACCTGTAGCGAGTGCTGAAACGATCCAGGGCAGGTTTCTGAGAGTTTCTGTAGTATAGGCGTATTGATATTTGATAACTCCACAAGGGTAATATTGGATAGGTAACCAAATGTTTTTTCAAGAATATAGACTAAGATATATGAGAACATCATGAGGATGAAATTAATCCCAAAATAGATAAACATCAACCAATTAATCTTTTTCAAATCGGCCTCTTGATAAAGACTGAGTGAGGTGTATATAATCGCATAACTCAAAAATACGATAAACGCACACTGAATAAGTTGCGAACGTTGTGTAAGCCCTTTCAAACTAAAACTAACAATCATACCAGCTGTTAGCTGAAGCAATACAAATTCGTGTGGAAACGGAACCATCAACGAACAAATCAATATAGTAATAAAATTGGCAATAAAAGCGGTACGTGAGTCGAAAAATGTACGTATAACGATAGGGATAATCGCAAATGGAAGAATATAGATATTCATTAGCTCCCATGTGATACATACCTCCGTAAGCACGCAACCCGATGTGATACAAAGGAGCATAAACAGCACACTTTTACGATCGCTATACAATCCATTCCTATACATCCATAAGTAGATGCCAAAACAGAGCATAAGTCCCATTACTAAGATGAACTCACCTATTATCATCAACACATCTCTGTGGGATCCTTGTGTGAGCGAATCATTTAAGATTTTCATCGAACGCAATACATTATAGGTTTCGGGCGTAATAATCTCGCCACGGTCCACAATACGTTCACCAGCTTGCACCATTCCTGAGGCTAATGGAATGCTGTTGATTAGTTCGTCTGTAACCTTCTGTGTCATCTCAGTGTCGTAAATCACATTTTCTTGTATGTATTGATCTACGTTATATGTTTTTAGTCTGTTTTTGTTGAGGTGATTGGGGCAATTGTCGATGATAAACTCATAAGCTGTTTTTGTTGTGAACAGTTCATTGGTTGCTTTTAAGTAGGAGGTGTTATTCTTTAATAAGTTAATGTTTATCTCATTATCCTTTTGAATTAGCTCAAAAGCCTCCCCCGAAATAATGCCATTTGTATATAATTTAGTGAGCGTTTTTTTTAGATACTTCACATAACTAGCCGATTGTTCTTGGTTTGAATCTCTCTTTTTGAGTGTATCTACACGTTCCATAACCAGAGCTTCGATGTTTGCATGGTATCTAAAGTAGGGAAGCAGGTTAGTAAGTGCCGAGTCTTGTTCGGCAGCTACTTCGGCATCCGTTTTATAAATAGGGAAATCGTTTGTGGCAGTAAGTAGTCCATATCTCCAAGGTTTTCCTTCAAAAAATTGATATTTAAACTTACCCTCACGTGGAAAAAAGTAGGCAATCAGCATGGCAGCAGCTACAAAATAGAGTAGCGTAGGGGTCTCAAATATTTTTTTTCTCATAATCCTTTTCTAATTTTACCCGAAATGTACGGAAAAACTTTGTAGTGTACAAATAAGCAAAAAAAAAGCTTTACTTTTGTTCCCTAAAATAAAATCAAAAATAAATATTTAAGGAATAATATTATGACTAATAAAAAAGTAAGAGTTCGTTTTGCACCAAGTCCAACGGGGGCATTACATATAGGTGGCGTACGTACTGCATTATATAATTATCTATTTGCTAAACAACAAGGTGGAGATATGATTCTCCGTATCGAAGATACGGATTCTCAGCGTTTCGTACCTGGAGCAGAGGCATATATTGTAGAAGCTTTTGAGTGGCTAGGTATTAAGTTTGACGAAGGTGTACATGTAGGAGGTAAATATGGACCATACCGTCAGAGTGAGCGCCGTGATATTTATAAAACATACGTAGATCAATTATTGAGCGATGGATTAGCATACATGGCGTTTGATACCCCAGCGGAGTTAGATGTGCAGCGTGCTGCTATTTTAAACTTCCAATACGATGCATCTACACGTATGCAGATGCGTAACTCATTAACGCTTTCTACTGAAGAGGTAGCGGCTTTAGTAGCTGCTGGAAATCAATACGTAGTACGTATTAAGATTGAGCCTAACGAAGATATCGTGGTAAACGACTTGATTCGCGGTAAAGTAGTTTTTAACTCTTTGGTTTTAGATGATAAAGTACTTTATAAATCGGCAGACCAACTACCAACATACCACCTAGCCAATATTGTGGACGACCATTTAATGGAAGTATCACACGTTATCCGTGGCGAAGAGTGGTTGCCTTCGGCTCCATTGCACGTATTATTGTATCGCTTTTTGGGATGGGAAGATACAATGCCCTCTTTTGCACACCTTCCACTGTTGCTTAAACCAGACGGAAACGGTAAACTAAGCAAACGTGATGGCGATCGTTTGGGATTCCCTGTATTCCCTTTACAATGGACCGATCCTAAAACAAACGATATATCATCAGGATACCGCGAAAATGGTTACCTACCCGAAGCTGTAGTAAACTTCTTAGCCCTTTTGGGTTGGAATCCAGGTACGGAGAAAGAGATATTCTCAATGGAAGAGCTAATCAAGACTTTTTCGCTAGAGCGTTGCAGTAAGAGCGGAGCTAAATTTGATTATGAAAAAGGAAAATGGTTTAACCACCAATACATCCAACTTCAAAGCAATGCAGAACTGGCAACACTATTTTTACCTGTTTTAGCCGAAAAAGGGGTTGAGGCACCGTTCGAAATGGTAGAGCAAGTGATGGCATTAACAAAAGAGCGTGTCTCGTTTGTTAAAGAACTTTGGGATCAAGCTTCATTCTTCTTTGTTGCTCCTACATCTTATGATGAGAAAATGGCAAAGAAACGTTGGAAAGAGAACTCAGCTGCTTTACTTGCCGAGTTGGCAACACTACTTGAAGGTATCGACGATTTCACTGCTGCTCGCACTGAAGGAGATATTAAAGTGTGGATCGAAGCTAAGGAGTATAACTTAGGTGGTATTATGACTGCTTTCCGCTTAGCATTAGTAGGCGAAGGAAAAGGTCCATATATTTTTGATATTATTGCTGTAATAGGTAAGGAGGAGACGCTTGCTCGTATCCAACGTGCCATCGACGTACTGAAATAATAGCACATGTATAGTTTTGTAATTTACATATATGCACTGCTTATAAAGCTCGTTTCGCCTTTTCATCCAAAGGCGAAACGAATGCTTGCAGGGCAGCAGCAAACATTTAATACGCTAAAGCAGCAGCTTGATCCTTCGGCTCGTTACATCTGGGTGCATGCCGCCTCGTTGGGTGAGTTCGAGCAGGGGAGACCTTTGATCGAGAAGCTACGCATAGCGCATGGCGAGTATAAGATATTGCTGACATTCTTCTCTCCTTCGGGTTACGAAGTGCGTAAAAACTACGAAGGGGCGGATCTTGTTTGTTACCTTCCGATGGATACACCAGGCTTATCAAAACAGTTCTTAGATATTGTTTCGCCCGTGATGGCTATCTTTATAAAGTACGAATTTTGGGCTAACTATCTTTATGGACTCAAGCAGCGCAATATTCCTACATACATTATTTCTGCTATTTTTAGAAAGAATCAACTCTTTTTCAAACCTTACGGTGCAGGTTATCGCAAGGTATTGAACTGTTTTAATCATCTATTTGTACAAGATGATGTTTCGGCAGCTCTTTTAAAAGCATATGGAGTAGATAATGTTACAGTAACAGGTGATACACGTTTTGACCGTGTAGCAGATATTCAAGCACAAGCGCAAGCCATTCCTTTGGTGGATCGTTTTGTACATACTGCTACAGCAGCGAAGTGTTTTACTTTGGTAGCGGGTAGTTCATGGCCAGCAGACGAGCAGTTCTTGCTCGACTACTTTAACCAGCACCCCGATTTGAAATTGATTATTGCTCCACACGAGATACACGAATCGCACTTGGTTGCGATCGAATCGCAATTAAAGCGCCCATCGCTTCGCCTTTCTGAGGCAACAGAAGCGAATGTACGTAGTGCAGATTGTTTGATTATAGATTGCTTCGGCAAACTTTCGTCTATCTATCGTTATGGAGAGGTTGCTTATATTGGTGGCGGATTTGGTACAGGTATTCACAATGTATTGGAAGCTGCGGTATATGGAGTTCCTGTTTTATTCGGTCCGAACTACCATAAATTCAAAGAAGCACGCGATTTAATTGCAATAAAAGGGGGTGTAAGCGTTCCTGACGGTGCAGCTTTTGCAGCTCAGATGGATTGTTATATAAAGAATAACGCATTACAGCTAGAAGCAGGAGAGGCAGCTGGACAGTTTGTTCAGCGTCATATCGGAGCAACCGACTGCGTGCTAAAAGATTTAGCACAGTTATTGTAACACCCTATAGCGCAATATCACTTCGTTGAGGTGAGCAC
>CAMQTD010000050.1 GCA_947036995.1 uncultured Parabacteroides sp. | reverse complement strand
CATTTAGACCTCTATTTGGGCATTTACGAACAGAGGGGTAGTTTGTGAAAAGGGGTATTTGCAATCAAAAAGATCGTGTGGATTGGTTCTTGTGCAAAATATGTCAAAACGAAGAATAGGTATCGAACAAAAAAAAGCGTCCACCATTCACTTCAAAGCTAGCTGCTTTAGAAGTGAATGGTGGACGCTTTATATCAATGCGTAAGCGTATCGTTATATCTTACACGCTACTGTTTTTAAATAATTACTGGCTTATACTTAGGTACTAATACCTTCATCACCGTCCATGCAATTAGATAAGATACAGCACAAACACAAAATACAATAAAGTATCCTGCTGGCTTACCTTCAAATCCCATGAATGCCATTGGCTCGCGTACATACGTTGCACCAGCTTTAAGCAATTCGGTTGTCATCGTAACCGTTTCGCCAGCTACCGAGGTAGCACCTGCTGCGTAGTCGAACAATTTACCAGATCCCATATTGATGATAAAAGCACCAACACCACCAGCCATACCACCAATACCTGTTACAGTAGCGATTGCTGTTTTAGGGAACATATCACCAATCGTAGAGAAGATATTAGCAGACCATGCTTGGTGTGCTGCTCCTGCTATACCAATAATAATGATTGGGAACCAATATGAATAGTTTCCAAGTGGTTGAGCAAAGAGTGCCAATAGTGGGAAGAATGCAAAGATAAGCATCGAACGCATACGTCCAGCATATGGATTCATTCCTCTTTTTTCGACAAAATAGGTTGGTAACCATCCTCCAAGGATAGATAACATTGTAATCGCATACAACACAAAGATCAATAATTGTGCCTCTGAGCTACTTGATGGCAAGTTATATACATCACTAATATAAGCTGGTGTCCAGAATAAGAAGAACCACCACACACCATCGGTCATAAACTTACCAAAAGCAAATGCCCATGTTTGTCTGAACGTAAAGGCCTGAAGAAAGCCAATCTTCTTCTCCTCGCCCGATGCATCCAATACAGGTGCTGCATCCGTTAACGTATCTTGTTCTATATATGCTATCTCGGCCGCGTTAACAAATTTACTTTCTGTTGGCTTGCTATACATGAATACCCAAAATCCCATCCAAACAAAACCAAGTCCTCCAATAATCACAAATGCCATCTCCCATCCATTTCCGACACCTAGCTCCTTAAAGTAAGTTGCCAATGGTGGAATTGTAACGGGTGCAGCCAAAGCACCTACTGTAGCACCTGCGTTAAAGATACTGGTAGCAAAGGCACGGTCTTTCTTAGGGAAGTACTCTGCGGTTACTTTAATAGCCGCAGGGAAGTTACCCGCTTCACCCAATGCAAGCACAAAACGTGCCGCAATAAAGAAGTAAACACTTGCCGTTGCAATCATCAACGCCATGGCAGAACCTGCCTCGACAGCGATCAAAGCTGCTGCACTATCTAATCCTACATATAATTCTGTTGCATATCCACATGCAGCATGCAAACAAGCACCTATAGACCAAATACCAATCGCCCACAAGTACCCTTTCTTAGTACCCATCCAGTCGATAAATCGTCCTGCAAAAAGCATACTTGCTGCATATATTATAGAAAAGTAGGCTGTGATATCTCCATAATCGGCATCTGTCCAGTGAAACTCTGGAGCGATAAAATCTTTCCAAGTAAGAGACAGCACCTGTCGATCTAAATAATTAACCGTGGTAGCGAAAAACAGCAAGGTACAGATAGACCATCTGTATTTTGTCATTTTCTCGTTCAAATTCTTTAATTTTTCCATTTTAAAATCAATTAAGTGTTTTTCTTTATTATATATTGTTAGATATCTTATGCAAGATTGTAATATTATTTTATTTAAACAATTTTTGAGGCTACTAAATAATATAGATGGTAATCGAACATAGTCAACTGTTTTAAAACTTTAGAGGCGGAACAACCCAACTGGCAAAACAAGATGATAGGCACCCTTTTTAATAACTATCATTAAACAGTAAAAGACACTGTTAGAGATTCAAAAAAGTAAACATCTTCTCATTTTTTGTTATATCTTTGCAGGCTATGAAACAGAGCATCTACTTTCTACTTATAATATTAAGCACTGTAAATACAATACAGGCGCAACGACCAGATAAAAACAATCGGAGCAGGTTTGCTACGTCTAACTCCAACGCTGCCGAAACGCAGCTACCAGATAGCATAGCAGCTAAAGATTCAATCAAACAAGACTCCTTAGGCGTTATAGCATACCGCTTAACGGATAAGCTCGGCACGCCATACGTAGCACCGATGGATACTTCGTGGACAAACTTCTACAACCGTTCGCAGGTAGAGGGATATGGCACGGCTATAGGTTATTTAGGTAACACAGGGTCGCCAGCACAAAGCAAAATATTCTCGGAACGTAAAGAGTCGCGCGATTTTATCTTTGAAGATGCATTCGATTATTATCGCACAACGCCTCAAAACGCACTCTTTTATAATACAAAAGCACCCTATACAGATCTTTCGTACACCAAAGCAGGCGCCAACGTAAACAGAGAGGAGCGCTTAAAAGGGGTGATGACCATGAACTTTGGCCCTAAGATTAATGTAGGAGGAGATATTGATTATATATACGCGCGCGGATACTATAACTCTTTATCGGCAAAACTATTAAGTTATCGCCTATTCGGAAGCTACAATTCTGACCGATACAGCATCTATGCCTATCTCGACAATGCCAATAACGTGGTATTCGAAAATGGTGGTATCACAGACGATCGCTACATTACCAATCCCGGATATTTCACAGATGGCAAACGCGATGTCGCAACCAAAGATATACCCGTACGCTATACCGAAACGTGGAACCGTGTAAGGGGTAAAAGATACTTCTTCACACATAGATATAATCTAGGGTATTACAAAGAGGTTGAGGTGAACCCTGCCGATACACTTGCCGAATCTGAAGTATTTGTTCCTGTATCAAGTATCATACATACATTTGATTATTCTGATAACAGAAGACGTTTTATATCGCACGATGCAGGTATTGATACAACGTTTATGAACAGCTACATCCAGGGTGCGCCAAACGACACCACCGAAAGTTGGTCGGTAAAGAACACCTTGGGATTAGAACTCCGTGAGGGCTTTAAAGATTGGGCTAAGTTTGGACTAACTGCTTTTGCAACATTTGAGAAAAGACAATTTACGCAAATGGACTCTACCGTAGTTACTGCGGATTCTATATTGGCACCCGATCAATCGAACTTCGCATTCAATAGAAATTCGTTCGTTCACGACGAGTATGCACTGACTATTGGAGCTGAAATTGCCAAAAGAAAAGGAAAAATACTTACTTATAATATCCGAGGCGAATTAGCTATTCTTGGAGATGATATTGGAGAGTTCAACTTAAACGGAAACTTGCAGACCAATTTTAAACTATTCAATAAGTATGCCTCAGTAAGTGCGAATGGATACGTTAAAAACGTACGTCCCGCCTATTATCAAAACACATTCCACTCTAAATTCTTTTGGTGGGACTACGACTTGAAAAATATGCAGCGCGTATATGTTGGTGGCGATGTTAAAATTGCATCGACAAATACACATATATCAGGAGGTGTAGAGAGTATTCAAAACCATCTCTACTTCAACAACCTAGGATTACCGCAACAGGCTGATAAAAATCTCCAAGTAATAACATTGCGCCTAAAACAAGCTTTTAGACACAGAGCACTGAATTGGGAGAATGATATCGTGTATCAAGTAAGCAGCGATCAGAAAGTGTTACCCCTACCCGATTTAAGTGTATACTCGAACCTTTATGTAAAGTTCAAAATCGCAAAGGTATTGAATCTGCAAGTTGGTCTTGATGCACATTATCAAACAAGCTATTATGCACCTTACTATCAGCCAGCAACAATGCAGTTTCAGAACCAAAACGAAGTTAAAGTAGGTAACTACCCACTGATTAATGCCTATGCAAACGTTAAACTGAAACAGGCACGCTTTTATGTGATGATGTATAATGTGGGAGATTACTTTATTGATCCCAATTACTTTTCGTTGGCACATTACCCACTCAATCCAACAATTTTCAAAATGGGCGTAGCCGTATTGTTTAATAATTAAAAGAGCTTAATATGCGTAAATTAACCATATTCTATAGCGTACTACTGATTGCAGTAATTGGATTGATGGGGATGCTATGGAAAGATTCCCACCCCGAAAAGATTGAAGCGAGAGATTATCCTCAAATCAAAGCGGGTGGCGTATTGCGTATTATAACAGAATACAACAGCACTGGATATTATATATCGGGCGATACGATACAGGGATTTCAATACGAACTAAGTCAAGCCATCGCAACCCTATCAGGCTTAGAGGTAGAAACATCACTAGACATGAGCTTAAGCAATAGCTTCGATAAGCTGCAAGCCGATCAATGTGATATCATAGCGCGTAATATCCCGATTACAAGCAAAAACAAAGAGGAGTATCTATTTATAGATCCGCTCGTACTAAACAAGCAGGTATTGGTTCAGCGCACGAAGAAAGCAAACAATGGTGTAGCCCCCCTTAGAAACCAGTTAAACCTTGCTGGAAAAACATTGCATATCCCAGCAGATTCGCCAAGCAAACTAAGGCTTAACAATCTAATAAAAGAGATTGGGGATACAATTTACATCAAAGAAGATTCAATTTATTCAAGTGAACAATTAGTTATAATGGTGGCAAAAGGTGATATAGATTTTGCTGTATGCGATAAAAACATTGCAGCCAAAGCAGCCTCTTTTCATCCCGAAGTAGATATCAAAACAGACATCAGCTTTACACAGCTTCAAGCATGGGCAGTACGCAAAACTTCGCCCATATTACTTGACAGTTTAAATAGTTGGTTTAATCAAATGCGCGAGAAAGATACCTTTAACGAGATTTACAAACGATATTATTCAAAATAAACGCCATTATTACTATAAATTGTTTACTTTTACAAGAAATTAAAAGGGGAGATTAATAAAGAAAGATGAGATTCGACGAACTAAAGCTTGAAGAGGCTATATTGCAAGGGCTAGATGCCATGAATTTTCAGGAAACAACACCTGTACAAGCGCTTACAATTCCAGTTATATTAGAAGGTAAAGACATCATTGCATGTGCACAAACAGGCACAGGTAAAACAGCAGCTTATGTACTACCTATTATTAATGAGTTAAGCAAAGGGGTACATCCCGATCATGCAATTAACGCCATCATTATGGCACCTACAAGAGAGTTAGCACAACAGATTGATCAACAGATTGAGGGCTTTTCGTACTTCGTTCCAGTATCAGCAGTAGCTGTATATGGTGGAACAGATGGTATTGCATGGGAGCAACAAAAACGTGGATTAGAGATGGGAGCCGACATTGTGGTAGCAACGCCAGGGCGATTGCTTTCGCACATCAAAATGGGTACAGTAGATCTTTCTCAAACATCATTCTTTATTCTTGACGAAGCCGACCGTATGTTAGATATGGGATTCTCTGAAGATATTTTATCGATCAGAAAACTTATGCCCGACACTTGCCAAACAATCATGTTCTCTGCGACAATGCCAGCAAAGATTAGAACATTGGCTAAAACAATTCTTAAAGATCCTGAGGAGGTTAAAATCGCAATATCTCGTCCTCCCGAAACAATTTTACAGAGTGCTTATATTTGTCACGATATTCAGAAAATAAGAATCCTAGAGAATCTGTTTAACGAAAGTAGACCAAAGCGTGTGATTATCTTCTCTTCGTCAAAAGCAAAAGTGAAGGAGTTAAACGCTACGCTAAGACGTCTTACGTTCAATGTTGCAGCCATGCACTCTGACCTCGAACAGACACAGCGTGAAGAGGTAATGAAGGACTTTAAAGGGGGTAAAATTGATATTCTTGTTGCTACAGATATCGTAGCGCGTGGTATCGATATTGACGATATTAAATTAGTGATAAACTTCGACATCCCACACGACCCTGAAGATTATGTACACCGTATTGGTCGTACTGCGCGTGGTACAAATGGTGCTGGTGTAGCCATCACTTTTGTAGGAGTAGAGGAGCAAGCTAAATTCAAGCAAATTGAAACATTCCTTGAAAAAGACATCTATAAAATACCTGTATCTCCTCTCCTTGGTGAAGTTCCAGCGTATGAGCCTAGCAAGAATTTTGCACGCCGTAGTAATTTTGGCAATAAACGTGCTGGTGCTCCTAAAGGTAGAAACTTTAAACGTTGATCTTAACGTTGACATATAAAACTAGCATCTATACACAATCTCTCTTGATTGTATAATACAAAGAGGGGTACTGTTCGTCAAACAGTACCCCTTTATTATTTCTCTATCAGCCGCAATAAGGTTGGAATTTCTTCAAAATTTCGATAAATTCTCTTTATTCTTTTGTTCACACAAAGAGCGTATAAAGAGCGTTTGATATTAATTAAAACATAAATGGGAAAAGATATATTTATAGAATTCAAAACAAAACTATTCGTTGTAACACTCGTTGCACTTCTCGGTTCATGCACTTTACAGAAAAAAATAGAATTTCCCGAAAATCATACGTTCGAGGATAATGCCACGCTAATTATTATGGCATATCCACAAGAGGTTGTTAGAACAACAGAAGCATTTTACTCCAACTTGCTCCCTCTATTGGGTATGGGAATAAAAGGTTATATTAGAGGAGGACATGCCTGTATGGTGTTGATAAAGGATGGTAGTGAAAAGTATGAATATTTTGACCTTGGAAGATATATTTCACCAGAAGGTTATGCTCGAGCACGTGGAGCTAATACAGATCCGGAGACAACTGTAGATATTAAAGCGGTATGGAAAAATGGAGAAATCACTAATATAGAGGAGTTATTAAGGTGGTTATACGATCATCCCAAAAAGACAAGAGGCTATGGGGATTTATATGCTTCAGTTTGTAAGAAGGTTAATTATGAAAGAGTCGTAAAGTATATTGATAAAATTCAAGATAAAGGAATCGTAAAATATGGCCCTTTTGAAAGAGATGGTAGCAACTGTGCTCGCTTTGTTACAGATGCAATGCTTAATGGTATTTTGGATGAAAACATGTTAGACGATGTTGACGATCTATACAACCTAACGCCATCTGTTTTGGGAAATATTGAAGCCGCAAACTCTTATGACTATTACTATGTTACGACGCAAGACTCTATTTATAAATCAAAACGTAATCTAGAAATAATACAATTAGATATACTCGTTGACAATAGCAAAGGTTATGACCACATTATTGATTGTCAAAAAGGACAACTTATTGCTCCAGACAAATATCCAATTGATAAAAACTGGCAATGGTTAGGCGGTATTGGTTATGGTGTTTGGTATGAGATTGAACAAACTGAATATAAAGATATTTATTGTGTTACTCAATATAGTGCTGAAAGAAAAATCGTTTTTACAGCTCTTTATAAGGCTGAAAAAACATTGGACTTATCACAGAAGTATAAATTTGAATACCCTTCCCATTATGAGATGATAACACTCAATATTGACTCACAAAAGATAGATTTAGTGAGGATAGTAAATGAATCTACTCTTCCTGCACTGCAACCTTTAAGCGAATAACAGTAATAGATTGAGGAGGAAATTCTAAAATTTCTTTCTCAATCATGCTTGAGTATACATCTACATTCGTTGGAATTACTGCATTTGGGTTATCCCACGTATTCGCTATTACAGCACTCGCTTTAAGCTGTATTGCTTGGATAACCTCGTTGATTTCGATCTTATGAAAGTCTAAAGCTGTTTTCTCGGGGCGATACGATGTGTTGACTACTTTAAGTATAATTTCGCCCGCCTCTTTATTGTATTTAGCAAGTGCTAAAAGATATGGCTTGCGCGGAAAAACATATTCGTGTAACAGTTCATCGTTAAGGTATGTACGCAATGTATCATCCTTACACTGTAACCGAATACGGTATGTTTCGTTGTTATTAAATGCGATTGGATGCTCTGATACGGCTAACGCTTGCCTCGCAGCTCCCGAACAGCGTGTTAAGGTACTTGTTGAAGTACCTAGATCTAATGCAATGTAACTAGCACTTGCTCCCAATTCGGCATTATCTCGCAGCCTGATCTCGATCTCTCCACTCCCTTTTGTTCGTTTAATTTGAGTTTGAAGCTCATAGTCGTGTGCGGTAGAATCTCCTATCAACAGGTAGTTCCATCTGTTAGCTGCTGGTATTAATTTGCCAACGGATGCTGTATTCCACTTGCCTTGCTTAACTCTTTTGTCGTAGTTGAGTGAGCCATCAATTGTTACATGCTCTATTTCAAAGGCATTATCAAAAAGATAAAAACCAATCGCTCCTGCTGTAACTTGCGGTTTCGAATCGCATTGTACACGCGTTTCTAACACCTCACCTTTTGCATGTGTGGCAAACAGTTGAAAGGCATAGTATGAAGGCGTAGCCAATATTGAATCTCCATTAAAAAGCAGGGCGCCATAAGGATTATCAGCATAACGTGTATTGGTCAGTAATGGCGTATAGGCAATGCGCTTCACACGATCGGGATTCTTCTCCATTCCGATCATAAATGCGGCTTCGGCAATGGCGTGTTCCATTGTTGCTTCGGCTCTATTTTCTACAGAAGAGAAGCCACTTACCAATAAGGGTAGTTGCTGGCGTGGATAGGTTTTATAATTAAACAAGTTATGCTGCCCAATTAGAAAGGAGTTGTCTGCTCCAAATGAACGATCGGTTAACATGTTTGGATACTTTAATGATAGTTTTTCGGTAGCTATTACTTGTATAGAGGAGTCTAATTCCTGAATTGCGGTTTTGAAATAGTTAAGTCTACGGATATATTCTGGTCCAAAATTATCACTCCCAATTTCAATGCATTTGAGGTTATAGGGTTCGGGGTGTCCATTCTTTGCCCTTAGCATACCTTGAACCGAGTCTACTGGTGCATTAGCATATGCAATGGCTTCAAGTGTTTGTTCTACCAATTTATCCATATTATTAATCTCCTCATACCGTGGACGACGTGATTGGCTTGTAATACCACTATTCACAACGTAGATCGGTTTAGCATCTAAATCTTCGCAGAGTCGAAGAAATTCATCGTACCCAAACCCATTCGAGATACCATAGCCTGCTCCAGACCAGAAATGCTTTCTCGAAGCTATATCCCCTATCGTCTGCTCCCATTGAGGGTAGCTACCTG
Organism: uncultured Parabacteroides sp.; assembly: GCA_947036995.1. Taxonomy (GTDB): domain Bacteria; phylum Bacteroidota; class Bacteroidia; order Bacteroidales; family Tannerellaceae; genus CAMQTD01. Next base: position 8,003 of record CAMQTD010000050.1, on the reverse strand, counting down.
CAGTGTATCCATTTAAGAACTCACCCGCTGGATAACGTATAAAGGATGGTTTAAGCGCACTAACTGCTTCCATCAAATCGGCACGCATACCATTCTTACGTCCTTTAAATGTTTTCTCAGGAAAAAGAGAAACTACATCCATCCAAAATACGGCAGCCGAATCACTTGTAATGGTTAATGCTGCTTCAGAGGCATCTTGTGTAGCGGTGAATTGATAGGTATAACGACTCCACGCCTTCGTTGGTGTTACCTCCATTGCATTAGATAATAGCGTACTATCTTGTTGCAATACAATTCGGAGTGCATTGCGCATTGTATAAGCGCTCTTTAGGTAAAGTGATAACTGATAGCGTGCGCCAGCTTTAATGGAAAGTCCGTTATAGCCCTGTGCAGCTACACCTCCACGGATGGTATCTCCTCCACGAATGGCAACATACAGCGAGCGTTTATTCATATTATTAATCATTGCCGAATCATCTAAAGAGACCCATGTACGCTTCGACAGGGTTTTCCATCCCACAATACTATCAGGCTTGATAAAGGGCATATGAAAACCGTTAGGCGTAATGATTGCCTGCCTTTTACGATCGTAGCGACAGTTAATAGGTGCTACACCATCTTCAAAACTTCTGTTCTGAATCATCTCTGCATAAATGCCCCCTTCGATGGCATGATCTATTTCATCTAAAGAGATACCATATAAATCGGTAGGCGTATCGTGTTTGAATAGGGCAAAATCCACCTCTATGGTAGAGGTTACAGGCAATTCTTGCCTACAACCTACACATACCAATAGAAAGCAGAAGCAGATACCCCAATGCTTGAACGATACAACTCTATTCATATAATACCTCTTCACGTCTAACATCCTTCGTTTATTTGTTTTTATTTTTTTGAACCAATCCAAGTCCCTTTGTGCCACAATGCCTCCAAAGGTCCTTTAGTGAAATGCTTCAACCAGCTATGGCAGAAAAGCATTTGCAATACAAGAAACAGCACACCAATCAAGAAACTGTACGTTATACCGCAAGTTTGATACAATCCCAGTCCGTATCCAAAGTAAAGAAACGAACCTATAATTGATTGCATTACATAGTTCGTTAAACTCATACGTCCGTACGGCGCCAATACGTGCAACACTTTATCTGCTCCTATACGATACAAAAGTACAAAAGAACTTACTAAAAAAAACATAAAAGAGACATTCACCCACGATCCTACAATGGTTTGCAGTGATTTAAGTGCTGTACCTGCTGTTAGCAGCATAGGTAAATAGCTATTTATAAGCCATAAACAACCATATAGTAAGATTGATGCTACGCCAATCTTTTTCCAAATACGTATTGTTTCTGTTGATGATACAAATAGTTCTTTACGACCAATAAGCATGCCGAGCATAAACAGAGCAGCTGTTTGGAAAAAGCGCCCGTGATTCCATCCCCACATCAAGCTTGCCAATTGCCCTGTATAACTATTTGCCTTAATCATCTCGAAGAAAGAATCGCCAGCAAGTTGTGGATATACATCTCCTAATGAATATAAGGTTTTAGCTGGCACATAGTCTGCATCACAAAGGGCATAAATAAATTTACCCCACTCCAACGGTTGTAGCATAAAGAACAAAGCAATTCCCAATACCATACGGTTACTCAAATGGCGTACAGGAACTAAAATAAATCCAATAATAGCATACAATACCAAGATCTCCCCAGGGAAAAAGAGCGCATTCACATTACCGATTAGAAATAACAGAAGTAAGCGCCACATATACCGATTCTTAAAATCAATGCCACGCTTGGCAGCACTCTTTAGTTGTAAAAAGAAGGTAAAACCAAAAAGCAGGGCAAAGATGGCATATGCCTTGCCTGCAAATAAGAAAAACAGTGTATCCCAAATACCTGTATCAAACATCTTCATTACCGAATCAGTCTCTGTCGGAAACGAATAAAAATTAAAATGTTCAATGTTGTGAAGAAGCATAATTGCCATTACAGCAAGTCCACGCAAAGCATCTACTACATCAATGCGTGCGGTTGGTTTAATTAAAGAATTCTCTTTCATAAATTGTAATTAATGAGTGTTGTGTGTTATAAATATTATAGATTTCAACTTGATAGTGCTACCCTGTAGCAATAAATCCGAAACGAAGTTTTCCATTGTATTAGCAATAAATAGTTGTTTTTTCTTCTATTGAGCAAATATAATCATATTATTTATGAAAATGATAATATAAATTATTCATTTAACCCAAATTTATAACGCATTCAGTATTTAAACCTATTACTTTGTCTTTGAGAGATTACAACGTATCATTCATTATTAAAATTATATGCCATGAAAACATTTTTAGATGCCGACTTTTTGCTCGAAAGCGAAACAGCACGTACACTATACCACAACCATGCGGCTAAAATGCCTATTATTGATTATCATTGCCATTTAGATCCTTCGATGGTAGCGAACAATCATCAATTCAAAAACCTAACTGAGATTTGGTTAGGTGGAGACCATTACAAATGGCGTGCCATGCGTGCAAATGGTGTAGATGAAGCATATATCACAGGTGATAAACCTGCTAGAGAGAAATTTCAGAAATGGGCAGAAACAATGCCATACACCATGCGTAATCCGCTATATCACTGGACACACCTCGAGCTTAGCCGCATATTCGGAATCGACAAAGTACTGAGCCCTGCTACAGCAGACGAGATATATGATGAATGCACCGCTCTACTACAAACAGAAGAATTCCGCGCAAGAGGAATCATGGAGAAGATGAATGTCAAAGTAGTATGTACTACAGATGACCCGATAGACTCGCTAGCGCATCACATCTCAGTAGCAGCCGAAGGCTTTTCCGTTAAAATGCTACCAACATGGCGCCCAGACAAAGCAATGGCTATTGAAGACCCTGCTGCATATAATACATACATTACGGCTCTCGAAGTAGCATCGAGTGTTTCGATCAACTCTTTTGCTGATTTAATGCAAGCATTACAGGTACGTCACGACTTTTTTGAGTCTGTAGGTTGTTGCGTTTCGGATCATGGCATGGATACTTTCTATGCAGATGACTACGTAGCGGTAGAGATCGAAGCAATCTTCGCAAAAGTACGTGCAGGCAAACAGATACCTCCATGTGATATTTCTAGATTCAAATCGGCTATGTTATATAATTTAGCAGTAATGGATCATCAGTCTGGTTGGGCGCAGCAATTCCATATTGGTGTGATTCGCAGCAATAACACCCGCATGTTTAAAAAGATTGGGGCAGATACAGGATTCGATTCTATTTTGGATATCAACATAGCAGTACCATTCAATCGTTTCTTTGCTAAACTAGATGAGGCTAACGCGTTGGCTAAAACAGTTGTATACAACCTTAACCCGCGTGATAATGAGCTGATGGTAACAAATGCTTATAACTTTAACGATGGCAGTACACCAGGGAAAATGCAATTTGGTGCTGGCTGGTGGTTTTTAGATCAGAAAACAGGCATGGAGAATCAATTAAATGCACTCTCGGCATTGGGTCTATTGAGTCGTTTTGTGGGTATGCTTACAGACTCGCGCAGCTTCTTATCTTATCCACGCCACGAGTATTTCCGCCGTATTCTATGTAATATCGTTGGTAAAGAGGTAGAGAATGGAGAACTCCCAGCCTCAGAGATGGCTTTTATTGGTCAGATGATAGAAGATATCTCTTACAACAATGCAAAGAACTATTTCAATTTTTAATTATCAAGTATTGATATAGAGTTCGTAATTTATAAGATAAGGCGGTGATTGGTCTGTTCCATCATCGCCTTTATTTATTCCTCAAACAAATTACTCTTATCAAATTGAATATCTTAATGCAATACTAAGTATATTTGTATCCCAAACAATATATATACTATTATGGACTTTAGACTTCGCGTATTCCAAAGTGTTGCACATAATCACAGTTTCACTAAAGCATCAAAGGAGCTATATATTAGTCAGCCTGCTATCAGTAAACATATTCAAGAACTCGAAATTAAATATAAAACACCTCTTTTCGAACGACAAGGAAACCGCATTGAATTAACCAAAGCAGGTAGTCTGCTGTTAATACACACCAATAAACTATTGTCAGCCTATGAGCAACTCAGCTTTGAGATGAATCTGATTACCAACCACTATGAAGGACGGCTGGCTTTAGGGGCAAGCACAACTATTGCTCAATATGTGCTACCTCCTCTTCTCTCTCTCTTTATACAACATTTCCCCAAAATACAATTGTCTCTAATCAATGGTAACAGCCGTGAGATTGAACAAGCATTGATAGATGGTAAAATTACATTAGGACTTGTAGAGGGCAATAGCAAACAAAATGGTCTCAGTTACACCCCCTTCTTAAATGATGAGTTAGTAATTATTACGCATATCAACAGTAAGTTTGCACACTACGACGAAATCACATTCGACGAATTATGCAACCTACCCCTCGTATTGCGTGAAATCGGATCTGGAACCTTAGATGTTTTTGAATCGCACCTTGCTTCTAATAATTTAAAGTTGTCAAAATTCAATATATTGATGCAGTTGGGAAGTACCGAAAGCATAAAACTATTTTTAGAAAATAGCGATGCGATTGGTATTGTGTCAATCAAAGCCATAACAAAAGAGTTGGCTGCGGGCAAATTTAAGATAATCGATGTAAAAGGGCTTACCGCCGAAAGGCAATTCTCTTTCGTTAAACTACAAGGACAAAATGCTGGTCTGGGAGACAGTTTTATGCAATTTGTTCAGCTTAACGTATCCAAATAATACGCCCATAACTTTTGGTTATCAGTTATTATTATTTTGAATTGGTATATGTGTAAAATATAATATAACTTTGCACCCATATAAGGAACATATCACTAATATAAATTAATAGTATCACAATGAGTAAATCAACAGTTTTGTATAACAATTACAATAAAATTATTTTTGTTGTATTGCTTGTTCTCTGTATGTTCCCTTTCATTTCACCAGCCATCGCTCTATTCATGGGGCTTATAATGGCTTTTACTTCAGGTAATCCATATACTTCGTTTAGTAAAAAGGCTTCGAAATATTTACTGCAGTTTTCTGTTGTTGGCTTAGGTTTTGGAATGAATCTGTTCGATTCGCTTCAAACAGGTAAAGATGGCATGCTGTTTACTGTCGTATCGGTGGTCTCGGTATTACTATTGGGTACTTGGTTGGGCAAAAAACTCTTGGTCGACAAAAAAACAGCTTATCTAATATCTGCCGGAACTGCAATTTGTGGCGGAAGTGCAATTGCAGCTGTTGCTCCAGTACTAAAAGCCAACGACAATGAAATTTCTGTATCCATGGGTACAATCTTTATATTAAATGCGATTGCGCTGTTTATATTTCCATCCATCGGACATTTATTTGACTTATCACAAACTCAATTTGGCATGTGGGCAGCGATTGCTATTCACGATACAAGTTCTGTTGTAGGTGCTGGTGCTGCATATGGTGAGAAGGCTTTAGAAGTTGCAACAATGGTTAAGCTAACGCGTGCATTGTGGATTATACCTATTGCTTTCGTTACTACTTTGATCTTTAAACAAAAAGGAGGCAAACGTTACATCCCTTGGTTTATTCTGTTTTTCGTACTGGCAATGATTGCCAATACATTCATTTCGATACCGACACAAATTACGCATACACTTATATGGCTAGCTAAAAAAGGATTAACTGTTACCCTCTTTCTTATAGGTGCAGGATTATCTCGATCAGTAATCAAACAGGTTGGTATTCGCCCCATGATACAAGGCGTACTACTCTGGGCTTTTATCGCCTTGCTTAGCCTTGCCGTAGTAATGCTTACAATACAATAAATATACACTTCTCTAAATCGCAAAAAACAAATACACACAAATAAATTACAATATCTTAGGTTATAAAAATGAGAAGTTAGGCGGCGAGCGTGTCAGTGATGATATGTTCGCCTATTTTTTTGGTACACTGCAAAACTTAATGAATCGAACAGCTGTTTTATTGATAATATAATTCATCTTTAAAACAAATTCTTATGAATAAAGTCGGGACATTAGCAGCAGTCTGCCTAGTATTTATTTGTAGTTGTACAGGCAATAAAAGTAAAATAAAAGAGACTGCGCACGCTTTGGCAGACAAAATGCCAGCCACAGAAATTCCTCAACCAGAAAGTATTGGACCTGTTGATGTAGCCAAATCAAATTTCTTTTATGCAGGAGATCTGATGATAAACAATCAAACAGCTACGTTAGAGGTTTGCGCTACGGGGCAAAAGGTTACACTCGTTAATTATTTGGGAGCTTTTGATCAACTACATAAGTATTACATCAAGGTATACCCATCAAGCAAAAAAGTATTTGCTATGGTACGTGGTTATATGCTTCCTAAACCAGCAGACAAGCACGTACCCGACTCTTTGGTTGTAACTCATCTTATTGATATGAAAGCGGATATCATTTGCGCTCCCAACAATAATTTAGTGGGCACTTACAACGGATCATATACAACTAAACAGGGTAAAACAGTAGATCTTATACTCACAATGGGTAACGAGAATCAATTTCTATTTGTTGTTAAAGGGGCAAAATCGGATGGTATTATTTCTCAAATTGGCGGAGAATGGCAGCTGTTGGATATAAATAAATTGATGATTAGCTACATGAGCGAAAGCGTATACCTTGCGCCACAAGCCACTATTGATTATAAAATGCAAACAATCTCATGGAGTAATAACCACGGAGATAGTATTATTTTAAAAAAATAAATCGATGAAAAGAATCTTCACTGAAGCAGTTCTCAATCGCCGAACATGCTATTCGATTACGAACAACTCCCCCGTTAGCAACGAAGAAATTAAAGAGATTATTGAATTTGCAGTATTAAATACCCCTTCTGCATTCAATTCGCAGTCTTCCCGATGTGTATTGCTTTTCGGAGAAGCAAGCCAGCAGCTGTGGAGATTTGTTATGGAGGCACTCTGTAAAATTGTTCCTAAAGATCAATTTGAAGCTACAGAGCAGAAGATCAATAGTTTTTCGGCAGGCTATGGCACAGTGCTTTTCTTCGAAGATAACGAAGTTATTCACGCATTGCAAGAAAAATTCCCTCTTTATGCAGCGTATTTTGATAGTTGGTCTGACCAAACAGCGGGTATGCTTCAATTCACAAGCTGGACCATGCTCGAGAACATTGGTCTAGGCGCATCTCTTCAGCATTATAATGTATTGATCGAAGCGTCCGTTAAGAAGCATTGGGATCTTCCACAGACGTGGAAATTGATTTCTCAGATGCCTTTCGGCGCTCCATCTAAAGATCCAGAAGAGAAAACATTTAAGCCCATCGAAGAGCGGGTTTATACATTTGATAAATAGGCTATAGCATAGAATCAAAGCATGCCGTTATATGGAGTAAATCGTTTGATAATATATTTTTAGAACAATCTTTTTACTGCATCTAGCGTTGAACAGTTAAATTATAAATCTTTCAAATTTAAAGGGTTGTAGGATAAGTCGTGATCAAAAGTTTCGACCCCTTCAACCTTTTTGATGTATTTCACAACACGGATTGTAACGGGTAGTACTATAACCTCGTAAAGAGACTTTAATACGGCTTGCGTTGCGATCATAATTAAAATTTCATTCGCAGGCAGAATTCCTATAAAAGCTATTGGGAAAAATACAATCGAATCGGCACTCTCTCCAACCAATGTAGAGAGTACGGCTCGGAAAGAGAAGTTCTTTCCATTAGAGGCTACTTTCATCTTACTCATTACATAAGCATTCAGAAACGATCCTACTAAAAAGGCAGTTAAGCTGGCAAATGCAACACGAGGTGCTAAACCAAACACAAAATTAAAACCTTCGGCACCCTCCCAAAACGGAGCGGCAGGCAGGTGTACTGCAATCTGACCGAAAGCGACAACTAAAAAATTCATGGCAAAACCCGACCAGATGATTAAACGTGCCTTTTTAAAGCCCCAAACTTCA
>CAMQTD010000049.1 GCA_947036995.1 uncultured Parabacteroides sp. | reverse complement strand
GCTGTACCCGCAGCTGTAATCCTCGATTATTAATTGTACATTATGCCATTGTTTGCAAGAATGAGAAGGCGTTCAATTATGAGGTAGCCAGAAGACCGACTAAAATACAATTACTAATTTTATGCTTCGGGGAAAAAGCAGTTTAGGTAGTTGTCTTATTTTATTACATCTATTTACTTCTTTTCTCTGTTTGTATTTCTTAAACAATTTAATTTTAAGTACAAATGAGAAATTTTTCTTTTTTAATGCTATTGCTCACAGTTATGGGGCTAGTATCTTGTTCTGAGGATGAACCAGTGGTGATTCCTAATTTTTCGAATTATGATTCGAGTAAACTTCAACAAACATTTTTAGCAGACAAATCTAGTGCTGAATTTCTATTCAGTTCTCTATCGTCGTGGACAACTGTAGTCGACGTAGAAAATGCGGCGAAATCGTCAACCGAATTATGGCTTACGTTGGATGCCATAAGTGGAGAGAGTGGTGACAATAAGATTATTATTAGTGCAGATGTTAATGCTACTGGTATAGATCGTACGGCATCAATCCTATTGCAATCGACCAACTCAGACGAGCTAATCACGCTTAAAATAGAGCAAAAAAGCACGAATGCAAATGGGGATATTCCAGAAATGATTTACCCAGTTGATTTCAGGTATCTTACCTATGGACCTGGAAGAAATTATGGAGGGCCATCTATTTCTTATATTAAGCATGATGGAACTGTAGTTGATGATCAGTTTAAAGATGCAAACGGTGAAGGTATTGGTAAGGATCCAAATGATATTTTACAATCAAATGAGAACTTACTTGTATCAGTTAGAGATTTTTATGGATCGAATAAAATTGAGGTGATTCATGCAAATTCGTTTAAAAAGGTCAAAACACTTGATTTTGGCAGTACAATATCTATCTCTAACATGGTTAGCCTTGATGACGATAAACTATTTGTTATGGGTTCTTACAAAAAAGGATATAACAGAATATTTAGCATTGGAACAATTGATACCAAACTAGAAAACACATTAGAATCTAGATTTGATTTAAAATACAAACCAAGAGCAGCAGTTAGGGTAGACGATAAAATAGTTGTTGTGAGTAAATTACCTGCTACAGAAATATTATTCTTTGACACAAATAATATTACTCTTGATGGAATGAGATCTATCGATTCAGGAAACTCATCATTTGATAATTGTAAAACATCTTTGGAGGTAGATAAAAATAAAAAGATATGGACTGTTATGCAAACTGCTAATTACGAGGTTGTGTTATGTTGCATAGATCCAGTAAAAGAAACTGTTATTCATCAGATAGCGGTTCCTAGTGCGTCGACAATTAAAACAACATCTATTGCGATGAGTAATGACGGACAGCATGTATATCTTCGTTCTTATGAAGCATTTTATAAAATTGATGTAGACAAAGCTGTTTTCCCAGATGATCCTACATTTGAACATAATGAGCATACTGGAAATGTTTATGATTTAAAAATGACAAAAGAAGGAACATTGCTTTTTGTCGACGAGAGACTTGAAGATAATGCTCGTAGTAGAGTTTATGAGTATAAAGAAAATTCAGATGGCAGTTGGACTAGATTGGTTAAAGAAGGTGTGGCGGTTGCTCCACATGCAAAATCATTATACGTGGCAAAATACGAAAAATAAAATGATGTTATTGCAATGCTCAAATTAGCTTTATTAATTAGCTAATGAGGTATGTATGCAAATTTTATATTGTTAAGCACATAATGAATAGTTCATTATAAACATAAAAGGGGAAGATGCATTATCAAGTGCATCTTCCCCTTTACTCATATTTTACATATGAATCAGTACTGCTTTTTATTTAGCAAGTTCTAATTCTAGTGTTTTAGTTGATTGGTCGCAAACTTCAGTTGGGCCGAAGTATTGGATAGGACCTGGATATACATAAGCTGTATTCTTAGCCCAGTCTGCACGGTTAGCTACCAACTTAAGGAATGGTGCGCCATCTAAAAGAACCAATGCTTTTTGGATTACTGGTTTCATCTCTCCGTGACGTTTCTCCATGTTCATCATCATAGTTACTGGTACACCACCTGCAATCCACTCAGCTGCTGGAGCAGTCGTGTTACGTACAGAACTCATGTAACCTGTTTTACCAGAAGCGATCAAACAAGAAGCTGTATAACCTAAAGAGTAGCAATAGTCAGCATCGTAGTTAGATGGAGCTGCACAACGACCTTCGTAACCGAAGAAGTGTACTTGTGAAGCAAATTTACCTACATAGTTACCTTCGCTCTTCATCTCGTTCAAACGGTTACCAACCATTTCAGCTAATAACTTCTCTGTTTCGATCAATGATACTTGAACGTTTCCGTGTGGGTCGCGATCTAAAGTAAGCTGACGTGCTACACCTTCTGGAAGGCTTGCATAGATAGCAGAGTTCTCAGCAGATAGTTTGCTGATGATATAAGTGCGTTGCTCAGACTTCTTGATAAGTTTGAACTCGTCTTCGTTGTGTGCTAAGAAGTCACTCAATTCAGCGATCAATGCTTTCATAGCTGGGATAAACTCAACCAATCCTTCAGGGATCAATACTGTTCCGAAGTTGTTACCTGCTGCTGCACGGTCTGCTACGGTTTGAGCGATATCGTTGATGATATCACCTAAAGATAGATTTTTAGCTTCTACCTCTTCAGATACGATACAAACGTTTGGTTGTACTTGTAATGCACACTCAAGCGCGATGTGTGATGCAGAACGACCCATCAATTTGATAAAGTGCCAGTATTTACGTGCAGAGTTACAGTCGCGTTGGATGTTACCAATTACTTCTGAATATACTTTACATGCTGTGTCAAAACCGAATGATGTTTCGATCATTTCGTTTTTCAAGTCACCATCAATAGTCTTAGGACAACCTACTACTTGTACACCTGCATTGATTGAAGCATAGTACTCAGCCAATACACAAGCATTTGTGTTTGAATCGTCACCACCAATAATAACTAATGCTTTGATATCTAATTTTCTTAAGATTTCAAGCCCTTTGTCATACTGCTCAGTAGTCTCTAATTTAGTACGACCAGAACCGATCATATCAAAACCACCTGTGTTACGGTACTCATTGATCACATCAGCTGTTAGCTCAATATAGTCGTGATCTACTAAACCACCAGGACCCATTAGGAAACCGTAAAGTTTAGCGTCTGCATTTAAAGATTTCAAACCATCAAAGATACCAGCAATCACGTTGTGACCACCAGGAGCTTGTCCACCAGACAAAATCACACCTGCGTTGATAGCTGGCATGTCAGTTGCTTCTGTAGTTGGTTCGAAAGAGATCAATGGCATACCGTAAGTGTTCGGGAATAACTTCAAGATCTCATCTTGGTCAGCTATTGATTGAGTTGTAGCTCCTGCTACTGCTTTAACGGCTCCTTTTAATGCTGCAGGTACCTTTGGTTGGTAAGCTGCTCTTGCAATTTGTAATGCACTTTTTGTCATTTCTTTATCTTATTTATGTAATATATTCTACTGTGTAGGCTTACGCGCTGTAAGTCACTGCAAAGATCGCATTTTTTATTGAATTATAAAACCTTAATAACTTCTGATACACTTTTTAAATGCGATCTTAAATCTTTTTAAGTGCAAAATTGTTGTGTATATATTAGAGTTATAATGTTCTATTTGAATTTATTGTGAGTAGAAGTTTTAGAAATCGAACGAATACAAAAAGATTAAGAAATGAAAAAGATTATTTTTTTAGCTGCATCGGCTGTTTTATTATCCGCCTGCAATCAGAGTAAACCTGGATATACAATTACAGGTTCGGTATCCAATCCCGCACTAGACGGTGAGTATGTTTATTTATATGAGTATGGAGATCCACAGGCTTCGCCAAAGGATAGTGTTACGGTAGAAAAGGGTATGTTTATGATGGAGGGTAGCCAAGCTGAACCTCAATTATGTGTGCTTAGTTTTGCTGATGATATTACTCCAATAGGTAATAAAGCACCTGGCGAAGAGGATATTTTTACCACCGTATTTGTACTCGAGAATGGAAACCTAAAGGCTACATTAGATTCTACCTCTTCAGTAACAGGTACACCAGAGAATGACGAATTGAAAGCGCACAAAGAGAGTGTTAAAAAATTAAATGCGCAAAAGGTCGACTTAATTAAAAAGAGTCGCAACTACAAAGAGTTGGGCGAAGCGGATAAAGCCGAAATAAAGAAACTATACGATGTGTATATCAAGCAACGCCTCGAGTTAGCTAAAAACTATATCGAATCGCATTTACATAAACTTTCGGGTGGCTATATCTTTGGACAATATGTAGACTTTATGGGTGGCGATATTCAACATAAAACCTTGCAAAAAGCAGATTCTACTTTTAAATCAGCTCCTGGAGTTGCAAAAATATGCAAGACGCTTGATACACATCAAAAAGTGTGTGAGGGGAATAAATTTACAGATTTCTCAATGAAATGTTCAGATGGAACAACTAAGAAATTATCTGAGTTTGCCGGTAATGGTAAAAATTATGTATTGGTAGACTTCTGGGCATCGTGGTGTCCTCCTTGTCGCAAGGATATGCCTGAATTGGTAGCACTTTATAAAATGTATAAAGACAAAGGATTAGAGGTTGTTGGTGTTTCGTTAGACGAGAACCAAACAAGTTGGATGGATGGTATTAAAGATATGCAGATGACTTGGCCACAACTGTCCGACCTTAAAGGATGGCACAACGAAGCAGCAGTACTTTATGGCATCAAAAGTATTCCGCAAACAATGTTGATTGCTCCTGATGGAACAATTGTAGCATGGGGCTTAAGTGGTGATGCACTTAAAGATAAGCTTAAGGAGCTGATTAAGAAATAATATCACCTTGCAAATAAGGGGTCTTAGATCCTTTTTTATTTGCAGAAGTCACTTTATATACATACCTTGTGAATCAAATGAGTTGAGGCGTTTTTTATGCTGATTCTTTTAAAACATATATGTATGAATAAACTTTTTACTGTAATTTTATTGTTATCAATAACGAGTGTTCAATTAATAAGTCAAAAAAAAGCTATGAATTTTAAATTAATCGATTTGCCCTACGCAATAGATGCATTAGCACCTGTTATTAGTGAGGAGACAATCCGCTTTCATCACGGAAAGCATTTACAAGCTTATGTAAATAACTTAAATAATTTAATTGTTGGTACACCTTTTGAGCAGGCAGACCTTGAAACAATTGTAAAGGAGTCTGAAGGCGTATTGTTTAATAATGCTGGTCAGGTGTTAAACCATAATATGTACTTTATGTCGTTTAAGCCTAATGGAGAGGGGAAACCTTCGGGAGATTTGGCTAAAGCAATAGACGAAGAGTGGGGTAGTTTTGAGAATTTCCAAAAAGCATTTATCACTGCTTCGACATCTTTGTTTGGATCGGGATGGGCTTGGTTAGCGAAAGATAAGCATGGTAAGTTAGTTATTACAAAAGAGCCTAATGGTAGCAATCCTCTTGCACATGGATTGATCCCTATTTTGGGTTTTGATGTGTGGGAGCATGCCTATTATTTAGATTATCAAAACAGACGTCCGGACCATTTGAATGCTTTATGGAGTATTCTTAATTGGGAAGAGATAGGGAGTAGATATTAAGAAAAGAGATTTGAAAAAAGGAGAAGATATGGTATCGTTTAGATACCTTCTTCTCCTTTTTTTGTTTTAGATATATGCGACCCAATGCTTTTAAATCAACCCTGGATAACTGTTAAATACATTTTCGAGTTGTTTCCAAGCTCCATCTTGATCGTTTCGTTGAACAGCGCCCGGCGTACTACGTCCTTCACGGATATATTTGCGAAGCAGTTGCATTAATTCAAATGCAGTTGCTTTATTTGCTTTGATGCAGTTGTTCTGCTCGCTCGGATCCGATGCAAGGTTGTACAGTTGCAGTGCAGGCAGTTCAGGTTGCTTTGCCGCTTGAGCAGGCGTAGGCGTACTCCATCCACCAGAAGAGGGGGATACTAATAGTTTCCAATCGCCTTTACGGATCGAGAATTGACCATTGATAGAATGGTGTACAGTCGCTTCACGGATCGTTTCAGGATAGTTTTTTTGTAAAAGTAACGGTGTGAGGTTGTAGCTATCTTCACCCTCATAATCTTCTACAGGAATGTTTGCTATTGAAGCGAATGTGCTGAAAAAGTCTGTCAAGCAGATGGTCTGATCTACTTGCATGGTTGGGATACTCTCTTTCCATTGTACGATGCAGGGTACACGATGTCCGCCATCAAAAAGATCTGCTTTATGTCCACGATAGATGTGGTTTGGGTAGTGCCCTTTCTTTTGGAGGTCTGGTATCTTTGCTGATGGAGCGCAGCCATTATCTGTCGTAAATACGATAATGGTGTTTTCGGCTATATCAGCATCATCTACAGCACGGAGTAAGCGTCCTACTTCATCATCTACCATCATTACGAAGTCGGCATATTCATTTAAACCAGATTTACCCAAAAACTTTTTTGAAGGTAACATCGGCGTATGTGGTGCAGGATAGGGTAGATATAGGAAGAATGGATCTTCGTCGTTAGCATGCTTTTGAACAAAAGAGATCGCTTTGTCGTTAAAGTGTGTGAGTACCTCGTCGTGTACAAAGTCTGGCGATGTAGGACCTTTACGCCAAAAGCGCATGCCTGTATCACCTGTGATATGATCGGGTATTGCTGTTGGAAGATCATTTTCAACATATACGTAAGGAGCCATGTCCAGCGATCCAATAATTCCATAGAAATAATCAAATCCACGGCTACGCGGTCCATTTTTAATCGGTTTTGAGTAGTCGATACTGTCGATTCCTTTATCTACACCATGCCACTCCCAACCCAAATGCCACTTGCCAATGCAGGCAGTCGTATAGTTTTGTTCTTTGAGTTTACTTGCCATGGTGGTTCTTGTCGTTTTCATAAACGGTTTGTCATAACCAAAGAGTACATCGCTTTTGAATGTAGAGCGCCAGTTGTATCGCCCCGTTAAAATGCCATAGCGTGTAGGCGTACTTACCGAAGAGCTTGAATGTGCATCGGTAAACGCAGCACCTTCCGAAATCATACGATCTAATTGTGGTGTTTTAATCTTGCAATCTTTATTGAGTGCAGCTACATCACCATATCCCATATCATCGGCAAGGATAAAGATAATATTAGGACGTTTTTCGTTTTCGGGAGAGGCTAGCGCTGTTCCTGCGATGAGTGATGGAACAATGGTTAGTGCCCATTTGAAGTGTTTCATTTTCTTATTTAAATTGGTTTTCGATTCAAAAGACGGCGTGTATTGATTCTTTTTAATAGGTTCAGATACACTTAACTCTTTGCAAAAGTAATGTTTTTTTAGGAATAAAAAAGAAAAGCGGTTGTATTGATTCTGATTTCTCATAACCAATACAACCGCTTTAGCTTGTTTAATTGTATCCTTAATCGTTGTCTGAAGATCTTCTAGAACTGCTTCTAGAACTACTACTTCTTTCGGAACGACCACTTTGCTCAGTAGATCTTACAGAGGTGCTTTTTGTTGCTTCTCTTGTAGAAGAGCTGCGTGTAGAGGTAGAAGGCTTTCGCTCTGAGGAGCTACTGCTGCTGCTACGACTAGAAGAGCTACGACCAGAGCTTGTGCGATCAGAAGAATTACCGCTGCTACTTCTATCAGACGAACTTCTGCCTGAAGATCTACCAGTAGATGAACGTTCAGATCCAGGGCGTGTTTCTGTTATACCAAAATCGGATCTTCTGTTACTGCTATATACCTCTCTACGGCTCGTGCGATAGTCGCTACTGCTATATGTTGTATGTTTGTAGCGATTTTTATAATGATATCTGTCTCCTCTTTTTGCATGACAATGACTACCTGCATAGCTACGGTAGTGGTGAGGTTTATGGAAATAAAAGTGAGAATGGTTATGGTATCTAATATGAACCCTGAATACCCATTTTCCATGTTGCACATAGATAGGGCGGTAGAAGTGTTCCATACGCATAAATCTACGGTATTGGTCGCGATTTAGCACCCAGCGTAGGTCGTCATTTCTGTAGTCTAAAGCTTCGTAATAGCGATCCAAAGCCCACGCATATCCACGCATGGCATCGTCTACTACATAGCGAATATCGTTTATAAAGTCGTAATTGATTTCATAAATGTCATCATATTGTCCACGCGATAGTCTTAGCTCATGCGCCATTCGGTCTGTTAAGAAGTGCGCATTGTGGCGTACTTTGCTTTTGCTCATGGCAGAAGCATCGGTACAGCTTATAATGCTTAGCACAATTATATAAAAGAATAATGTTACTTGCTTCATGTTATTTTGAATTAGTTAAGAGAATTATTGTTGCAAAAATAGTTATTTGTTTCATTATATAGATGATTTAAGATTTAATTGTATTGTGTTAAGATTTATTTCGGAGACTCAACCATCAATTTTAATTGAGATCTATCTCACTGTGAATCTTATCTCTCTACTTTTACCTAAGTGCAGTTTTTTTGTGTACGATCAAAATAAAGTATAAAATTAAATACTATATTTGCACCTAAACATTAATATTGTAATCATATAATATACAAAATTATGACGAAGAAAGCAAATCGATTTCAATTAAAGATATCCCTTAAAGGATCTAAACCTGCTATTTGGCGTAGGGTGATTGTTGATAGTGATCTATTATTAGAGGATGTTCATTATCTAGTTCAAGCGGTAATGCCGTGGTGCGATTGCCATATGCATCAATTTATTCACAATAAAATCTATTATGGACCAGCTGAAGATGTTGCAGATAGCTTTATAGATCTAATTGATTATTCAGATAAGAAACTGTCAGATTTTATAGCTTCAGAAAAAGATAAACTGCTCTATGAATATGATTTTGGAGATAGTTGGGAGCACACGATTCTATTAGAGAAAATACTTCCACCAACAGATTCTGAATCAAGAGCAGAATATGTAAAAGGTAAAAATGCAGCTCCACCCGAAGATTGTGGGGGCGTATATGGATATGCTCACTTATTGAATGTGCTTAAAGACCCAAAAACGGCAGATTACAGCGATATGCGAGACTGGATGGGTTTGGAGGATGGCGAAGAATTTGATCCTACCGATCTAGGATTTGATGAAGAAGAGCTTAATGATGAACTTTATGGAATATAAATCGAATCTATTTGATTGATATTTACAATAAAGACCTAAATATAAGAGATAGTCGATTACAGTAACGTTATTTGTTCTGTAATCGACTATTTTTTTAGTTCAATAATCCGTTGATTGCTACTTCCTTTAAATGAAAGTGTGGGATCTGAAAGTTCTGCAATAAAAGGGCCATCTACCAATACATCTATATATGGTAAACAGGCAGCGAGTTTAGGGTCTGCTTCGATTTGTTCCAAAGTATATCCCGTGTAGCACCAAATGTTCAGTCCTGTACCAACTTTTAGTTTTTGTAAAAGCAAGCGTAGTTCAGTTGGATTGTAAAAAGGATCGCCTCCCGAAAGAGTAATTCCATCAAGTAGCGTGTTTTGATTGATTGCATCAATCATCTGTTCAAGTAGGGTAGGGGTTAACTCATACCCCGTTTTGCTATTCCAGCTTTTAGGATTGTGACAACCGATACAATGGTGTATACAGCCAGCAAGGTAGATAGAATACCGCAACCCAAAACCATCAGAAATGGTTTCGGGATAGGTATTTATAAGGTGTAAATGTTCCATTCGGATTTTATTTGCAATGCTTTACACGGTCGCTCTCTTCTGCTTGTTTAGCAGAGTTCCACGAATCGAGGCTTCCTGTTAGGTAACCTGTTATTCTGCGCAAACGAATAATATCTTCGCCTTTACAAGCTGGGCAGGTATGATAAATAACACCACGGTAGCCACATTTTTTACACGTATCTACAGGGTGATTAATTGAGCCATAGCCAATCTCTTCGTCTTTCATCACCTTTACGATTTTAAGGATACTGCTTATGTTCTTTTTAGCTTCGCCATCTAGCTCTACATAAGTAATGTGTCCGCCTAGTGTCTGTTTGTGGAATGGAGCTTCTTTACGAATCTTATCCAAGATGCTGATTGGTTCTTTTACATCAATATGGAACGAATTGACGTAGTAGTCGCGTTCGTTTACGCCTTGGATGGTTCCGAAGCGTTGTCTGTCCATACGTGTGAATCTACCCGAAAGACCTTCGGCAGGAGTTGCTAATACAGAGTAATTGAGATTATATTTCTTTTTATATGTATCTACTACTTGATTCATAACATCAATAGCTTCGTGTAGGGTTTGCCATGCCTCGTTGTTTTGTGCATGCCCTTCGCCATAAAGCGCCATCATAGCATTGTGTCCACCAATAAAGCCGATACCTAATGTACCCGATTGGATTACATCACCCACTTCGTCGTTTGGAGCACAATTGCCTCCACCTTTCCAAACATCATTTGCCATCATAAATGGAAATTGACGTGCTAAGGCAGTGCGTTGGTATTGATAACGTTCGTATAATTGTTCGGCAATCAAAGTCGAAAGTGATTTAATAGCCTCCATAAAGAGCACCTTTGCAGCTGCACGAATGGTGTGTTTGTCTGCGTCAGGATAGCGAGACTCTGCATCTTGTTTGGCTTGAATTGCTAATCGAGGGAGATTCATTGAGGTAAACGAGAGGTTTCCTCTTCCTAAAGATGACGTTTCACCATGTAGATTTTCATATACACGTGTACGACAGCCCATTGTAGCTAATTCGTAGTGATATCGTTTGGGATCGTCGGCACGCCAAAGTTCATTCTTATTATAAGGCGTATCTAAAAATACAAAGTTTGGAAACAGAGCGACAGAAGTGGTACGACAAGCTTCAAGCAGTAGGTCGAAGTTCGGCGTTCTAAATTTAATCTCCCCACGCATGGCAGCATCAAAGTTTGCCATTGCATCCTTATAATCTGCTTCAGCATAAGAGACACCCTCTTTTACTTTAAATATTTGAATTGGGAATACAGGTACCTCTCCATTACCTAGCCCTTCCGTGGTAGCTGCAAGAAGTTCTCGAATTACCATACGCCCTTCGGCAGACGTGTCAGTTCCATAATTTACAGAACTAAATACAACTTGATTACCTCCGCGTGAGTGCATTGTGTTGAGGTTGTGAATAAAGCCTTCCATTGCTTGATGTGTATCTTTTTGCGTGTTACGCAGTGCACGGATACAGGTTGTTTTAAGTTCTTTTAAACTTACAGGATAGTTGGCTGCTTGTAATGTTAGATGCAGTTTTTCTAACTGTTCATTAGAGAACTCAATAGATTGAACGTTTGCTTGTAGTAAACTCTTAAGTGCTTTTTGGTCAACTTCTGTTCCATCTCTCAACGTAAGGATGAAATCAATCATTGCTGTTAAGTGCTTAATGAATGATTTACGTACACCTTTTGCCATGAAGAAATCAAAAGCCGGAATTGCTTGTCCACCGTGCTGTTCGTTTTGATTGGTCTGGAAGATAATTGTCGCCAATGTAGCATAACTTTGGATGGTTTGTGGCGTGCGGATACTTCCGTTTTTGGTACGGAATCCACGCTCAAACAGATCATCTAAGTCGTATTGAATGCATGTTGTTGTTTTGGTTGGGTAGTAATCCAAATCATGGATATGAATATCTCCCTGCTTATGCGCACGTGCATACTGATGATTAAGCAGGTATTTATAGGCATAATCTTTTGTAACCTCCGAGGCAAAAGTCATCATCTGTCCCGATGGTGTGTGTGCCGACATATTGGCATTGCTTAGGTTGATATCGTTTTTTTCTACCGAAACAATCCCATCCATTACTTGTTTGAGTTTTGTTTTTTTGTCTCGTTCTACGGTGCGCCATTCTCTGTAGATAATATATTTTTTGGCTACAGCTGTATTGCTATTCATTAATTCTTGTTCTACAATATCTTGAACACCTTCCACTGTTATTTCGGGAAGGGTTGTTACCGTATCTATTACATGTGAGAGTATTTGGTCTATGATCTCTTTCTCTTCGGTAATAGCAGATGCTTTGTACGCTTTTAAGATTGCATGTTTGATCTTGTCGGTAGAAAATACCTCTACCTTACCATCGCGTTTGGTAATCGTAATGTTCTGACTATTCATTGGTTTATTTAGAATTTAATGTTATGCCCTAATTCCTCGCAGGTGCATAATAACGAGTGTATGGCAGGTCTTCTGGCTTATTTCAGATTTAGTGGTCTTCCCATCGGTTCGGACAGTGGCCTTATATTATAAACTAAATCATTAATTTTGAAAATCACAGCAGCGGGACTGCCCAGGAGTACGACACCTGGTTCCCTATTAAATTCGCTCTTGTTTTGACGAAGAGTAGAATACCAATACGGGATACAAAGGTAGAAAAAGAAGCAGAATATTCAACAAGAGAGCACGCTGTTTTAAACTAAAATATGAGATTAAAGTAATGCTACTTGCAGCTGCTTTTGTATTTATAAAAAAACACAAAAGCAAAGATGTTATTGAACTCATTGCTTTTGTGTGTGTTACATAGACAAGCGCAAGGTATTGTGTTGTATTAGATTGTTTAATCAAAAATTAAAGATTGTATGGAAATGAATATTGGAGAGCCAAAGGCAGTTGCTAAAGCAAGCGTAAATGCATTAAATAATTTATTAGCAGATCAGTTTGTGATGTTAGCTAAGGTTTGGGGATTTCATTGGAATGTAGTAGATCCTAATTTTGCATCGCATCATGCTTTTTTGGAGAAATTGTATAGAGAGATTATGGATAATATCGACGATGTTGCTGAGTGTGCTAGATGTTCGGATGGTAGACCATTCGGATCTTTAAAAGCCTATTTAAGTCATACACGTATCAAAGAGATTAAAGAGGACGAGCCTGTGTTTACAGCCTGTGCAATGCTTAAAGCAGTGTTGGCAGATTACGAAACTGTAATTCGTGAGGTGAGAAGTGACCTTGATAATTTAGATGCTAAAGATACACCAGATAAGGCTACAATCGGTTTTCTCGAAGATTTTATTACACGTACTGAAAAGAGTTGCTGGATGATTCGTGCACATTTGCCATTGAATAATTAATGTAAACGTATTTTTAAAGTGATTGAAAGAATCGGGCAACCTATCTAAAAATAGGAAGTCCGATTTTTTTTATAAATACATTCACAGTGAATTTCACCTCGGAATCTGTATCTTTGTATTTGAATTATCAAACAAACAGCGATGAAAGTATGTATTGCCGAGAAACCAAGCGTAGCACGCGAAATTGCAGATGTGCTTGGGGCTAAGACGAAAATGAATGGTTATTATGAAGGAAATGGGTATCAAGTAACTTGGACCTATGGACACCTGTGTACCCTCAAAGAGCCACACGAATACTATCCAGAGTGGAAACGCTGGGCTTTGGGTGTATTGCCCATGATACCCCCACGCTTTGGAATTAAACTGATTGAGATTGATAATTACAAAAGACAATTTGGTGTTATAGAATCATTAGTTGCCACTGCCGAAGAGCTGATAAACTGTGGTGATGCTGGGCAAGAGGGAGAACTCATTCAACGTTGGGTAATTCAAAAGGCTGGCTTTACATGTCCGGTAAAACGGTTATGGATTTCGTCTCTTACCGAAGAGGCTATCCGAGAAGGGTTTCATAAACTAAGAGATCAGTCTGAGTTTACCAGCCTATACGAGGCTGGTCTGTCTCGTGCTATGGGCGATTGGTTACTCGGAATGAACGCTACACGTTTATATACTGTTAAGTACGGGCAAAATCGTCAAGTACTTTCCATTGGTCGAGTACAAACCCCTACACTGGCATTGATCGTAAACAGACAGTTAGAAATAGAAAATTTCGATCCAGAGCAGTATTGGGAGTTGAAAACAATCTACCGTAATACCACCTTTTCGGCAACGAAAGGGCGCTTTACAACGATTGAAGAGGGCGAGAAATTCTTAGAAACAGTACGTGCTGACGATTTCTATGTAACAGACACAGCTATTAAAAAAGGAAAAGAATCTCCGTTGAGGCTGTTCGACTTAACATCTTTACAAGTAGAGTGTAATAAGAAATTTGCCTTTTCGGCAGATGAGACATTGAAGCTAATTCAAATTCTGTACGAGAAAAAGGTAACCACCTATCCCCGTGTTGATACTACCTTTTTGAGCGAAGATATATACCCCAAAGTACCAGGTATATTGAAAGGCATGGGAGAATATCCCGAATTGATTGCTCCTTTATTGCAAGCTAAAATAACAAAAAGTAAAAAAGTTTTCGATAACGCAAAGGTTACCGATCACCACGCTATTATTCCTACAGGTGTTTTTCCTCGTAACCTAACCAGTGATGAACGTAAAGTGTACGATTTAGTAGCGCGCCGCTTTATCGCTGCATTCTATCCAGATTGTTTGGTTTCGACCACAACAGTATTGGGTAAGGTGGATACGGTAGAGTTTAAGGTTACGGGCAGACAGATATTATCCCCCGGTTGGCGTGTTGTTTTTGCCAAAGAACCTAAAGATACAGATAATGAACAACCCGATGAGGAGGGTGTTCTTCCCGATTTTAAAGTAGGCGAGCACGGACCACACCTTCCCACATTGGGAGAGAAGTGGACGCAGCCACCCAAAACATATACCGAAGCTACACTACTTCGTGCCATGGAGACGGCAGGAAAGTTAGTTGATGATGACGAGTTAAGAGATGTACTGAAAGAGAACGGTATCGGTCGCCCTTCTACACGTGCCAACATAATCGAAACACTTTTTAAACGAAACTACATCCGCAAAGAGCGCAAAAACTTATATGCTACACCTACTGGTATGGAGCTGATTGGTACTATTCGTGTGGAGTTGCTAAAATCAGCAGAGCTAACAGGACAGTGGGAGAAGAAATTACGTGAGATAGAGCGTGGAACATATGCGGCAAAAACTTTCTTAGACGACCTCAAAGCGTTAGTAAAAGATTTAGTGATGAATGTTATGCGAGATAACAGCGTGCAACGTATTACAATAACCGACGCAGTAGCCGAAAAACTAAAGAAAGAGAAACAGCCTGCTGCAAAAAAAACAGCCGAACCCAAAGAGAAGAAAGCCCGAAAGCCTAGAGCGCCTAAAGTAGAAGCAAAACCGACATGTCCTATTTGTAAACAGGGGGCGATATTGAAGGGGCGCACAGCTTACGGTTGTTCAGCCTATAAAGAGGGGTGTGCTTTTCGTCTCGATTTCACTCAATATGGAAGTGAATTATCTGATGCCGAACTTATTCAAGTAATCAAGAAACTTGGGAAGTAATTTAATGTGTGAATAGATAGTATCAATCAAAGAAATTTTAAAAAGAATCAATATGAAATGTTTAGATGAAGTAAAACAGCTGTTGCGCGAGGATAACACCGAGCAAGCATTAATTTTGTTAGATCAATACATTGAGGCTAATCCCACTTCGGACGAAGCCTTTTATTTAAGAGGAAATGCATATCGTAAATTAGAAGATACGCAAAAAGCAATAAACAACTACCTATTAGCAGTAGAGTTAAATCCAGAAAGTCCAGCGCTGCCAGCATATAAGATGATGATTAAGATTTTGAATTTCTATAATCCTGACATGTTTAATCATTAAAGAGGATGCCCAAATAGCATAATTTTTAAACAAAGATTGAGACCTGTTAGGAAGAAAATAGATTTTAGTTGAGGCGTTGGGTAGATACGTTCTTATTATTAGAGAATCAATTAAAAACAATCTACTACTCACGCTACATGAAAACGAACCAAGCCTTGCTGTTTATAATAGGAAAAAAGCATTTAATATAGTATTACCACTAAAGAACTAAAAATGAAAACATCGTATTTACTCACCCTATCATCTTGTATTGCTTGTACAGTACAAGTTGGATATGCACAAAAACAAGAACCTAAAAAGCCCAACCTGTTATTTATTATGGCAGACCAATGGCGAGGAGAAGCTTTAGGTTATTTAGGTGTAGAGCCTGTGCGCACACCAAATATTGATGCATTGGCAGCAACGGGAGTAGCGCTAAATAATGCAATTAGTAATTATCCTGTTTCGTCGCCAGCACGAGCGATGTTGATGACTGGGAAGTACCCAAATTCGAGCGGAGTTACAGGCAATTGCAATTCCAATACAGCTCCTTATGGAGTAGAATTAAAAGAAACGGATGTTTGTTGGTCCGATGTTTTAAAAGAACAAGGCTACTCGTTGGGGTATATAGGCAAGTGGCACTTAGATTCTCCTTATCAACCCTATATCCCAACATCGAATAATCGTGGAGGTACGGCGTGGAACGAGTGGTGTCCGCCCGATAGAAGGCACGGATTTGATTATTGGATGGCATACGGAACCTACGATGCACACCTCAAACCGATGTACTGGAACACAGAAGCATCGCGCGACAGCTTTTTTTATGTAAAGCAATGGGGACCAATCTACGAAACAAATTGTGCAATAGACTATTTGCAAAATAAAAATGAGCTACGTGATGCGAACAACCCATTTGCACTCGTTGTCTCAATGAATCCGCCACACTCAGACTATACACAAGTACCCGATCAATACAAACGTCTGTACGATGATTTAGATGTAGAAGCACTTTGCAAACATCCAAATGTTCCAGCTAAAGGCACAAAAATGGGAGACCATTATAGAAGATATATTCGCGATTACTACGCCAATATAACAGGTGTAGATGAGCAGGTAGGACGATTGATTCAATCCCTAAAAGAGCAAGGAGTATATGATAATACAATTATTGTTTTTACCTCAGATCATGGAAACTTGATCGGTATGCACAATCAAGTATCTAAATCTATTTATTACGAAGGATCGGTAGGTATTCCAATGATTATATCTTGGAAAGATCAATTAAAACCCCGTTACGATGATAAGTTATTGATAGGATTAGGTGATTTATACCCTACACTATTATCGTTGATGGGATATAAAGATCAAATACCCAATACGGTAGAGACAAACGATCTCTCTAAAGCAATTGTTTCAGAAAAAGGACTTTACCCTGAATACCAACCCTATTATTCAATAAATCCGAAATCGCCCGAACAAGGTTACAGAGGACTTCGTGATAAGCGTTATACATTCGTAGCAGACTTAAAAACGCCCAATAAAATAGCGTATTTGTTGTTTGACAGAGAAAAAGATCCAAATCAACTACACAATATTGCATCTGAAGAGACTAAATTAGTGGCGAAGTATAAAAAGAAACTCTATAAATGGTTGAAGCAAACAAACGATCCTGCCATTGAGTTACTATCTGAATCGCTT
>CAMQTD010000048.1 GCA_947036995.1 uncultured Parabacteroides sp. | reverse complement strand
ACCTGTAACCGGCTGATCCGTAGTCAGCTACTCTATTCAGTTGAGCTACAAGGCCATTACTTCGTTATTGCGAGTGCAAAGGTATGGATTTATTTTATATATGCAAGCTTTTCTGTATCTTTTTTTGAAATTAATCTAATAATTTTGGATTAAAGATTAGGTATCCGATATTTAATCCAAAGTTAAAGTTGTTTTTTGGATAGCTATAAGCGTTAGCATACAAGCTAATAGAGACAAATGGGAGGTTGAAAACAAGCGATGTCTCTCCCATGAATTTATAACTGTTCATAAACTTGCCATAGTACGGATTTTTCACAAAACCACCCTCTTCTTGTACTACTCGATTTTTTATTTCGTACAATGGAGCAAAAGCGTAGAGGTCGGTTCGCCAATGCAGCAATTTATTTATTTTCCATATAGGCGTAATACCACCAGCTATAAATTGATTGGCTCTGAAAGCCTCGTTAAAAATAATTTTACTGTGTAGGGTAGGCGTAAAGGCTGGCGCTTGCAGTATAGAAGCCGTGTAGTTGTTAAGTAAGTTTTTACTCGACAACATTAAATCCAGTCGATACCCGAGTGATATCTTATCACTAACGTTATGATATTGATTTAATCTACCATTTAAAGTAAGCCAGCTATGTTTGTCCGACTCCATAAAATTACCGTTAGCCGGTGTCGCTGGATTATAGTGTTCCGTACCCGTTACAAATTTTGCCGTAAGATATTGGTATTTACCTGCTGTGGCATACTGTTTGGCATTGAGTGTATTACGCTCAATGCTGATAGAACCTACAAATAAGTTGTAGTAACTATTGTCAAAAGATTTAGTTTCGGGAGACGTCTCTTTTGTTTGGTAGTATTTATCGGTTAACCTGCCGTATGATAGGTTAATTTCGGTCCGTGCTTTGGTTAAGAATGGGAATCCTACACCTACTTGGGCAAACAATTCGCGTTGCTTAATAAATGCAGGAAGTATATCTTCGTAAAATAGAGAGCTCTCCTCAGAGTATCTACGGTACGAGAGTACACCCATAGCATTTAGATACATTGGTACTTTAGATTGCAAATAGAACCTACTGTTTAAAAGCATGCCTGTAAAAGCATTTCCTATTTGAAAGTTCGTATTATAATCAATAGCATATTTCTGTATCATTTTGTATCCCAACCCAATGTAGAGCTGATTTGCTTGGTGCGACGATATATTACCGCCAAAGGATATATTTAGCTCGTCTACGATCTTAACATCTAGGTAGAGATCAAATTGCTTTAATTTCTTATTGTAGATTGCGCGCGGAATGATTTGTTTAATTTTGGAGTACGTAAGCATCTTAAAGTAGGCACGTTTAAACTCGTCCATCGAGAATTCCCCATTAAAATCTTTGTGTAGTTGCGATTCGATATATTCTTTTTGCACACCTGTTACGCCTGTTACATAGATATCTTTAAACACAAGCTTCGGGAGAGCTTCTGTATATCTTTTTCTTCGTTCGGTTATCTCTGATAGCGGATTTTCGCGCTTTACACGTCCTTTTATCGAGTCGATAAGTAGCAGGGTCTGTTTATAGCCAATATCCATAAACTCTGTTCCTTTCTGAAATTCGAGCAGCGATACGTCTTGAAAGTCAAACTGTAGCGTCATCCCTTTATTTGGGTCAACAACATAATCTGTTTTTTGCATAATCATCGCCTCAACTTGCTGGTAGGGGTCGGTAGATGGCTTTGTGTTTCCTGTTGATACAACAGAGCCAAATATAAAGTCGGGTTTGAAAGCCTCATTCATCGGATCTACGGGGAAGTTATCATAGATACCGCCATCAAATAGGGGTACACCATCACGCCAAATAGGTTGGAAGAAGAAAGGGAACGTCATCGAAGCACGCACAGCATCCCCTAGATCGCCATTTTTAAATACAATTGCCTTTTTGCTATACACATCGGAGGCTACACATCGGAATGGTACAAAAAGGTTGTCGAAGTTCCATCCAGATTTTGCCGTAGCCTGTGCATATAAACCCATAAATGCTTGATTCATTTGTATGGGATTGATTAAGCTCTTGGGTAAAAAACTCGGTTTAATATCTAAAGAGTCGGTAAAGTCTAATGCAAAATGCCCCATGCTGGGCGTTGCTTGCGGCTCTTTGAAATAATATGTGTATTTGCTTTCTACCTTTCCCGACTGCCAATATTCGAACTCTTTGGAGAGCATGAGCGCTAGCATATCTTCGGGAGAATACCCCATGGCGTACAGGCTTCCTATGATTGCTCCAATGGAAGTGCCTGTAATATAGTCGATAGGGATATTGTTCTCTTCGAGTGCCTTAATCACGCCAATGTGAGCAGCGCCTTTAGCGCCACCACCGCTGAGTACGAGTCCCACGCTTTGAGCCTGCATTGTTTGATTGATTATCAAAAATAGAGAGATGAAAATGATAAATCTTTTCATAAGTTTTCGTTACTTATATATTAATATGAAAATGTGTCTGTATGTATATAACAATCAAAAGTAATTTATATTTCGCAAATATTGGTAATTATTCGAAATAGATTTCAAAATAGGGGCGAAATTTCATATTAAGCTGTACACTATAAAAGAGATGTAGTTTGTGCACTTTATTTAAAAAGAGTATCTTTGTATCTGATTAGTATTAATTTATTACAAATAAAAGACCGAGAATGAACAAATTTCTAGTAGCAGCTTCTGTAGCAGTGACATTATGTTCGTGCAATTTGACTGATAAAAAAGCCGAAACAAGCACAATAAACCCTTTCCTTACAGAATATTCGACACCTTTTGGTGTGCCTCCTTTTGATAAAATCAAAATTGAACACTACAAACCAGCCTTTATTCAAGGGATGGAAGAGCAAATCAAAGAGATTAATGCAATTACAATGCAACGTTCGATGCCCGATTTTGACAATACAATCGTAGCATTGGATCAAAGTGGAAAATTATTACGTAAGGTAAGTGCTGTGTTTTATGGACAAAACAGCGCGAATACAAATCCTGAAATGCAGGCAATTAGTAAAGAGTTATCTCCTTTATTGTCGAAACATGGCGACGATATCAGCCTTAACCCTCAACTATTTGTACGCGTAAAGCAAGTATACGACCGTAAAGTAGATTTTGATTTAGACAAAGAGCAAACTAAATTACTTGAAGAGACATACAACGATTTTGTACGTGGTGGAGCTAACCTAGATGCTGAGAAGCAAACGCAACTTAGAGCATTGAACAGCGAAATTGCCATGCTGCAATTAACTTTCGGGCAGAATATGCTGAAAGAGACCAATAGCTTCAAGTTACTTATTGATAACAAAGCAGATCTTGCCGGACTACCAGCAAGCCTTGTAGCCAGCGCAGCAGAAGCTGCTAAGGCAGATGGACAAGCAGGCAAATGGCTTTTTACGCTTCAAAACCCAAGTGTAATGCCTTTTCTTCAATTCTCGGACAAGCGCGAATTGAGAGAGAAAATGTTTAACGGATACATTAACCGTGGTAACAATGGCAACGAGGCAGACAATAAAGAGTTGGTAAAAAAACTTATTTCGGTACGTTTAGATAAAGCTAAACTTATGGGATACGACACCTACGCAGCCTTTATCCTAGAAGATCGCATGTCTAAAACAGCAGACAATGTGTACGACTTACTAAACAAAGTATGGGAGCCAACACTCGTTAAAGCAAAAGAAGAGGCTACAGACCTGCAAGCAGCTATGCAAAAAGATGGCGTTAAAGGTAAACTACAAGGATGGGACTGGCGTTATTACAACGAAAAGGTAATGAAAGCGAAGTTTGATATCAATGAAAACGAAGTACGCCCATACCTACAGCTCGAAAACGTGCGTGATGGTATGTTTTATGTAGCAAATAAGCTACACGGCATCACTTTTGAGAAGATCGAAAACATGCCTTTGCCACACCCTGAAGCCGAAGCTTTTGAGTGTAAAGATGTAGATGGAACACACCTAGGTGTTATATATATGGACTATTTCCCACGCGAAAGCAAACGTGGTGGTGCTTGGTGTGGAACATATCGTTCGCAGAGTTATAACGACACTGAGCGTATTGCTCCTGTGGTTACGATTGTGTGTAACTTTACAAAGCCAGCAACCGGTCAGCCAGCACTTTTAAGTGTAGACGAAGCGAGTACTATGTTTCACGAATTTGGTCATGGATTACACAATCTATTCAAAGATGTTCATTACTACGGTGTTTCAGGTGTGCCACGCGATTTCGTAGAGCTACCTTCGCAAGTGATGGAGCATTGGGTGCTTGAGCCAGCTGTATTAAAAGTATACGCTAAGCATTACAAAACAGGCGAAGATATGCCTACTGCGTTAATTACTAAATTAGATAAGAGCGGAAAATACGGACAAGGTTTTGTAACAGCAGAATATGTACAAGCATCGCTATTGGATATGGATTTTCACGTACTGAAAGATATCCCTGCTGATATGGATGTTGTAGCGTTCGAAAATGCGTCTATGAGCAAGATCGGAGCATTACCTCAAATACCTGCACGTTACCGTACAACATATTTCAATCACACAATGGGTGGTGGATATACTGCTGGATATTATAGCTACATGTGGGCAGAGGTATTAGATGCTGATGCTTTTCAGGCTTACCAAGAAACAGGAGATATATTTGACCAAGCTACGGCTGCTAAGTTCCGTAAATATATTCTTACACCAGGAGGAATAGACGATGCGATGGATATGTATAAAAACTTCCGTGGATCAGAGCCAAGTATTGATCCAATGCTAAAGAAAAGAGGATTGAAATAAGCAATTATTTGAATCGTGCAAACGAATCTAAAAAGGGATATACACGTTACTTACAGCGTGTATATCCCTTTTTTAATGCTAGCATAAACCGATAATCCCCATTGCATTAATGCGCTGATTAGCGCTTATGCAATGGGGATTATTATTCAAATATACGATGAGCTTTCTATTGTTGAATGCTATTTATCAATCAATGAATTGAATCTTTCGATAATGTATGTTTTGATTTGATAGACGATTGAATTTCATTTTTTATCGTATCATATACCTTCTGTCGGAGGTTGATCTGTGTAGTATCAATCTCGCTTGTTTTAGTAGGCTTGAAGATGTTTTTGTATTTACACTTCGTGATCCGATATTTAAAATCCTCTAAGTTACCAGTAACATCAACACCGAGTTTAAATGGAACAGGAGATTTGAGCACCGAGATATGATAATTATACGTCATATCTAAATTATGCGTTCCACCCACTGCTACACGGTATCTGTCTATTTCGATTAAGAAAGGGAATACCTCAATCTTGTTATCTTTAATAATTACATCTACTGCAATATTATTGATATGATTCTCTTTTTTGTTTTTGAACATTAATGTTTTAGATATCTCAGCAAATGCTTCACCATCCATTAGTACCATATCTTTTCCACGCATGTAAGTTGCTGCATGTAGCGATGGTAGCACAATAGAGAAGCTAGAGTCTAACTTAGAGGTTGCTGCAATCTGGCAATCTACAACACCCTTAAAGGAGCGCATCATAGGCATTAACGAGTCTATGGCAGGGAAAAGCCCGATCAATCCATCTACATGAATATTTTTCATATTCAGATCAAATCCTGTTGATGCTTCTTTTTTGTTTTTTGCAACATAGTTCATTGTTAAATTAAAATCACCCATGTTAGAGGTTGCCGTTAAGTCGGTAAGCTGTATTTTTTGATTCTTGAATAGAACTTCGCCTAAAACATTTTCGAGAGTAAGCTCTTTGAAATTAATCTTTTTAGCTAATATGTGTAGGTCTAAATCCAAAAATTTAGGAAGAACAAACAGCCCTGTCGTATCCAAAGAGGTAACCTCCGAGGAGTCGTTGATAAGTACCGTTGCCGCTTCGAAATCGACAAAGTTATCCGTATTAGCAATTGAATCTGAAGCGATGCTTCGTGTAGGGTTGAGTCTCTTTTGTGCTAACTCCTCCGAATAAATTATACCACTACTAATTGCCGAAATCAATTGATTACAATCAATTAAATTTGAACGAACATCTAATGCACCTTTCAGTTTGCCCCCCTTAAGGAGTACACTCCTTAGCCCCGAGATTTTTCCACTAAGTGTAAGGTCCGAATCTCCAAGTTGTAATTTAGCATTACTCAAACTAACATCGTTTGTTGTAAACTTTACAGTAGAGCCACGCATCGAAACCGGAAGAGGGAAGAGTGGGGTAGAGGCTTTGAACTTATCAAATAACACACTGCCACGTAGATCCCACTGTTTCAAGAAGCCTGAAGTGGAGCTAGATAAGAATGCATCGTTAGCTTGCTGTTTTTTGTTAGACTGATTTATCTTTTGCGCCATCGCTCTATTACGACGATTAACGAAAGCTGTATCGCGCATAAAAGGAAATGCATTGATATTGAACTTACCACCCGTAAGTAGTATTGCCGAACGGTACTGAGGGTATAGATAGGCTAGGCTATCCATTTGCACTACGGCATTGATTATAGCTCTTTTCTTATTCGTTTTAGAGGGTCCGATAGATCCTTTGATCTCAGACTTACCGCTCCATAGCCAAACAGAATCGGGCATCAATGTTCGGAATGTCGAAAACTTAACATGCGCATGTAATGGAACAATAGCAGTTGTGTCTATAACAGGAGGAGCCGATAGTGATAACTCCAGATTACCTAAGCGGGTTATAACATGCTCTTTCCAATTAACGTGGATGCTATCTACAGAAAGCGTTCCGTTCATGTACTTCTCTTCGGTAGAAAGATCGGTTTGGTGTTGCGAATCTAAAAGTAAACGCGCTTTTGTGATCAGCATGTTTATATCGTAGGGTGTACTAACAATCTTAAAATCGTCAATACTGAGAGATCCTTGAGATTTTATTTTCCCGTAATTGGAAGCGATTAAATCATTTAATCTAAATTGCGTATTCATATCCACAGCTACATCTCCTGTTGCTACTAATGTATCTGGAGACATGAGCATTTTAGAAAGCTCTGTGAAATTAATATTTCCTTTTAGTTTGGCTTCTATCTCTGGATTAACCAACAGATCGGTAGCACTTCCGTTCATTGAAAATGCAGAAGTGTTCGATTTAATAAAGAAATTCTTTAACGACACATAAGACGAGTCGCTGTGAGCCATATCAAGTCTTGTTCCAATATGTAGCTGTATCTCGTTTATTTTATCGTTGGTGCTTTTGTTTTCGATAGATCCATCTTTTAGCAAACAGTCTGCTGTAATAATGGGGTAAATAGAATCTGTCAAGATACCATTGATAGCACCATTTAGCGCAATAGAGCCATTGGCTTTCATGTTGAGCTGATCGATCATGCTTTTAGGTGCAAAGGCGAGCAACGTATTTAGATCTTCAACCTCAAGTCCGTATGCTAAATTAATATCTAGTTGTTTGAGTTTATCGTTGTTAAAGATGCTTCCTTTTAAGTTAAATGGAAGTTTGTTGACTAGCATTTCGGCATGGTTCAGCGTGATTCTCTTCATGTTATCGCTAATCACGAAGTCAGATTCAAGATCTAATTTTAACGTATTCTCTAAAGAGTACACACTGCTATAGAACTTAAACGCATCCCAACCTGTTTTCAATTTCAGTTCGCTTGTGGCAGACGTCATATTTCCGTTCAGGTTAAAATAGAATCCTTCTACTTTGGTGTAAAGCTTTTTGGGTGTGTCGTAAAATGTTACTGTACCATTCTCGATACGCATCTGCTCTACATAAATAGCTGGTAGTGCAGTAGATTGCTGATCGGTAGAATCGTCGAGCGCTTGATTGGCACTACTAACAATATCCCAGTTATTAATACCTTGCTGATTTGTATATCCATAGATACTCGGTTTCTTAATATATATTTCTTGAATACCAATGGTTCGATTAAACACGTAAGCCAGTGGGTTAAAAGAGACAATACATTGATCGAAGGCAACGAGCGTGTCAGGCTTGTTGAGCAGTACATTTGCAGATGTTGAATCTGTAGCCACCACTGTGGTGAGTGTACCTTTATCTATTGCAATACCAAGATAGGGGTATGTTTCGAAGTAAGTAAGCTCGATACGATCGCATGTAAGCGATGCATCTAAATACTCATTCGCTAGATTAACTACCAGTGGAGTTAGCTTGCGCGAAGGAAGTATCACGCTCGATAATACCACAAAAGATACGATCGGAATGCCAATTAAGCAACCGAAGAGAATCCCAAAAAACTTTTTATTATTGTATTTCATTATACACAAATTGATTATACCTATTCTAATTATCTCTTTTTAGAGGTGTTGCTTCTTCCCGAACCGCTGCTTTTACCTCTTGAAGGTCCACCAGCATGGCGTCCGCCACTTTTGTTTCCGGCAGCTCGCATGGAGGTAGAAGATGTTTTACGTTTTGCCGCAGATTTACTATTACCTGGTTTTATTTTTTTACAACAAGCAGCTACCACTTCGGCATACTCTCGGCTGGTCGATTCTTTGCGTACAGATTTAACCTCTTTCTTAGCGGATGTTTTTTCTGGAGCAGTACCAGAGCTATCTTTAACCATTTGCATAATTATAATCATTTCATTTTCTGATAAATCTCTAAACTCTCCTAGCTGTAATCCTTTGAGCGATATATTCATAATACGTGTACGTACTAATTGAACAATTTCGTACCCAAAATATTCACACATGCGTCTGATCTGCCTGTTTAATCCTTGCGTTAAGGTGATACTAAATTGCATTGGAAGGGTTTTTTCCACCTTGCATTTGCGCGTCATTGTGCCAAGAATTGGAACACCGTTAGCCATACCTGCGATAAATTCGTCTGTAACGGGCTGATTAACGGTTACAATATACTCTTTCTCGTGCATATTTCCTGCACGCAGAATCTTATTAACAATATCGCCATCGTTGGTTAAGAATATTAATCCCTCAGAATCTTTGTCTAATCTACCTATATTAAAGATACGCTGGGGATGGTTAATATAGTCAATGATGTTACTTCGGTCGGTCGTGTCGGTTGTGCAAGTAACCCCTGTTGGCTTATTAAAAGCGAGATAGATAGGTTCTGGAGGCCCATCAATCAGCGATCCGTCTATCGTAACTTTATCTCTACCCGAAATTTTATCACCTAGTTGTGGTGCTTTCCCATTTACACGCACACGACCTATTTCAATCATTTTATCTGCTTCACGACGTGAAAAACGCCCTGCTTCACTGATGAATTTATTTAATCTTACTTCCATTTGTCTATTTTAAAGCTTTTATATTATAATTGAGCAAAGATACAGTTTTAATCTGTACTTTATCTTCGAATTACTTTTTTACCGATAAGTTGATCGTATCGTGTACCATTGGGTCTGTAATATATTAAGATCAGATACTCATTTTCAGTATCTACAAAACTACCCTCAAGGTGATTTGGTGTTATTTTAGAGCTGTTTGCCGAATCATCTAACGTAGATTTAACTAAGTACTGATAATCGTAGGTGCCTTGTTTTAATAAAATGGTTTTCTCGTAACATGCCAGCTTTGTATTATATATCATTTGGCTACGTTCAGAGAGCGAATTATTAAAAAGCATACCGTTTAGGTGTACTTCGGAATTTGGGATTGAATCGGATGCTACATTAAAATAGATATATCCGTATGATGCTTCTGTATCCGGATCGTCAACATCAATATTGAAAATAGAGTAGTATCCATTACTATCCGTTATTTTATTATATACAGAATCTCTGCGTGCATAGTCTGTAAATAATTTAATTTGGAAGTAGGGGTGCACATAGTGTGTAGATTTAATATGCGCTCCCATAAACTTATTGTTCGCAAACGTGAATTTACGATACTCATTGCCTGCATCAAAAAGAAGTTCTGTCGAGTCTTGAAAGATAATTTCATTTGGTTTAACCCGACTTGGACTAATATTCTCAACCGCATTATCGGTACGTTGATTCATATATATAGAGGCTTTCACATTCATCTGCGGAAAGTCTATGTCTAGATTAGGATGTTCTACAAAAAAACGCAACTGCTGCTTTGCTTTGTTTTGAGCAGTAGAGTCTACCTTATCCGATATTTTCGCCAATATATCTACTTGCGGATCTACAACGGAAAAACGAATATTTAGCGCCAAATCCTCTGGCGTATTCTCATTATAAATAGAGACTACATAATTTCCCGAAATTTTAAATTGCGTATCTTCATTCGGAAACAACAACCGATAGTTGGTGTATTTGATATTTGAATTATTCGAATTAGCAAAATCTTCGATATCAGCTTGCTCAAATCCATCTAAAAATTCGGCAGAAGTAAGCACCGATGGAGTCCAATCTGCATCGCAATGTGTAATATGATACGAAAACCATCCCGCAGCAAAAGGTAAGACGTCAAAATTAATTTCGACAAATTCATCTTGATTGAGCGTAATCACGGGTGCTGCTTGTTTATTATTCAATAAACCTACCTGAAGGGATTTTACTCCAGGTTCAAAGATTTCAGTCTGGAAGGGCTTTCTGTTTACCTCATTCTGCTGATCAGTTGCATAAAGGGAATTCGAATAATTGAATCCAAATATCAGCAAAATAACACCTATTTTATACATTTCTTTTTTGTTCGTTTTACCTGCTTAAAATTAAAGCAATAGTTGAGACTACAAAAATATGGAATTTTTTCCACATTTATTTACTATTTTTCTGTTCTCGAACATAAAAAAAGTGTACTTTTGCAAGAAATTAAACAAAACTATTTTTGTTGTATCATGGCAAATGTGATAAAGATTAGAAAAGGATTAGACATTAACCTGAAAGGTAAAGCTTCAGAGGTGATGTTAAACGGCGGTAAATCGGGTAGTTACGCGATTGTTCCGTCTTGTTTTAACGGTATTACCCCTAAAGTAATTGCGCGAGTAGGAGACAAAGTCAAAGCAGGTTCTGTACTTATGGTAGACAAGAACCATCCAGAGATCAAGTTCGTTTCGCCCGTTAGTGGTGAAGTTACAGCTGTAAATCGCGGAGAGAAGCGCAAAGTACTTAACATTATTGTTAAGGCAGATGCGACAATCGAATCCGAAGATTTCGGTAAAAAGAGTGTGTCTTCTTTGAAAGGAGAAGAGGTAAAAGAGGCAATCCTGAATGCAGGAATTTGGCCTTTTATCAAACAACGTCCGTACGACATTGTGGCGAACAGCCAAGATGTTCCGCGTGACATTTATGTTTCCACTTATCAGTCGGCTCCAATGGCGGCTAATTGTGACTTTGTTATTAAAGGACAGGAACAAGATTTCCAAACAGGTTTGGATGCATTAACTAAGTTAACAACTGGTAAAGTGTATTTGGGTGTGAAGAAAGGTTCTGCCATTAAGGCAACAGGCGTTGAACAAGTAGAAGTTGAAGGACCACACCCAGCAGGTAATGTGAGTGTGTTGATCAATCAGCTTAAACCAATCAACAAAGGAGAAACAGTGTGGGTAGTAAAACCCGCAGACGTAATCATTATCGGACGCCTCTTTAATAAAGGTGTTGCAGATTTTACGCGTTTGGTAGCAGTAACAGGCTCTCAAACAACTGAACAAGGCTACATGCAAGTAATTGCAGGTTGCGAGATCAGTAGTATAATAGGCGGAAAAATGGTTGCAGGTAGTAATCGTATCATCAGTGGTGATGTGTTAAGTGGTACAAAAGTAGACGAAAGCGGCTACCTTGGTGCTTACGATACACAAATAACTGTGATCCCAGAGGGAGACGATAATCACGAGCTTTTTGGTTGGGCAATGCCTCGCTTAGGAGATTTCAGTGTGAGCCGTACCTACTTCTCTTGGATGATGGGGAAAGACAAAGAGTATGCAGTTGATGCCCGTATAAAGGGTGGCAAAAGAGCGCTTATTATGTCTGGTGAGTACGATCGCGTATTTCCAATGGATATCCTTCCGGAATATCTAATCAAAGCAGTAATTGCTTTTGATATTGATAAGATGGAAAACTTAGGTATCTACGAAGTAGCACCCGAAGACTTTGCCTTGTGTGAGTTTGTAGATACATCAAAAATCGAATTGCAGCAGATTGTGCGCAACGGATTGGATCTACTCTATAAAGAAATGAATTAATAACAATAAAAAATTATACTACATTGAAAGCTTTAAGGAATTATCTGGACACGATTAAGCCCAACTTCAAAGAGGGTGGAAAGTTGTCTATGTTCCATTCTGTTTTTGAAGGTATGGAAACGTTCTTATTCGTTCCAAACGAAACTTCAAAATCAGGTGTACATATTCACGACTGTTCGGACTCGAAGCGTGCCATGATTATGGTAGTCTTGGCATTGCTTCCAGCATTGCTATTTGGTATGTACAACGTGGGTTATCAGCACAACCTATCTATAGGCGCTGTTGATACTGGTTTTTGTATGACCTTTATTTTTGGATTCTTGGCTGTATTGCCAAAAATCGTGGTTGCTTACGTGGTTGGTTTGGGAATCGAATTTGCGGTTGCTCAAGTTAAAGGACACGAGATTCAAGAAGGATTCTTGGTATCGGGTATTCTTATCCCGATGATTGTGCCTATCGACACGCCACTTTGGATGATCGCTGTAGCTACTGCCTTTGCCGTTATCTTTGCAAAAGAGGTATTTGGTGGAACAGGTTACAACGTATTTAACGTAGCATTGATCACACGTGCAGTACTATTCTTTGGTTATCCAGCAGCAATGTCTGGTGATAAAGTATTTGTTCGCACAGGCGATACATTCGGATTGGGTGCTGGTCAAGTTGTAGATGGCTTCTCTGGAGCTACGCCACTTGCACAAATCGCAACCGCTACAACAACAGATACGCAGATGGTTAATATCATTGGCGATCCTGTTACAATGATGGATATGTTTATCGGATTGATCCCCGGATCTATTGGAGAAACATCTAAACTTGCTATCTTAATTGGTGCAGCTATCTTATTAATTTCGGGTGTTGCAAGCTGGAAAACAATGATTTCTGTATTTATTGGAGGTGCATTTATGACTGCCGTATTCAATCTATTTGGTACAACAGCAGCTATGTGTATGACTCCACTTGATCAATTAATGCTTGGCGGTTTTGCCTTTGGAGCCGTGTTTATGGCTACAGACCCTGTAACATCAGCACGCACCGAAACAGGTAAATACATCTACGGATTCTTAGTGGGTACAATGACCATTATCATTCGTGTATTAAACCCTGGTTACCCAGAAGGTATGATGCTTGCCATCTTGTTGCTTAACGTATTTGCTCCGCTCATCGATTATTATGTGGTAGATGCAAACATCAACCGTCGTATCAAGCGTGCAGTTAAATCTACTAATGCTTAATAAATAAGAAAGATGAATAGAGATAGTAATATATATACAATTGTATATGCAGCTGTAATGGTTGTGTTGGTAGCCGTTATTTTGGCTTTTACATCACAATCATTGAGAGAGACTCAAAAGAAAAATGAGGATATTGATAAAATGATGCAAATGCTTCGTTCGGTACGTGTAATCGTAGATGCAACAGAGGCAGAAACAACATACAATCAATTAATCAAAGAATCTTTTTTGGTTAATAAAGCAGGAGAGAAGTTAGAGGGTGATGCTTTTGGTACAGACGTAGCTAAAGCATTTGCTAAAGACGGAGCACTTCCTGTATTTGTGGCAACCATTGATGGAGAAAAGAAATATATCCTTTCGATGCGTGGTGCAGGTCTTTGGGGACCAGTTTGGGGATTTATCTCATTGGACAAGAATAAAGATACTGTTTATGGAGCAGACTTTAGCCACCAAGGAGAAACACCAGGATTGGGAGCAGAGATTTCTCAACCTTTCTTTAGCAAAGAGTTCTACGGTAAAAACGTCTTCAACGCTGAAGGTGTATTTAAATCAATTGCAGTGGTTAAGCCAGGCAAGGGTGTAGAAGGACAAGCTTATGTAGATGGTATTTCGGGCGGAACAATTACTTGTCAAGGTGTTGATAGAATGCTTTACAATAGCTTAGACCGTTACGTTAATTTTTTAAAGTCTAATAATTAAGAACAAAATGGGAAAGTTATTTTCTTCAAAGAATAAAGAGGTATTGTTCAGTCCCTTGAGCAAGAACAATCCCGTGGTAGTGCAGATGCTTGGTGTCTGTTCTGCATTAGCTGTTACAGCTAAATTGGAACCAGCCATTGTTATGGCAATCTCGGTAACTGTAGTTGTTGCCTTTGCAAATGTTATCATTTCGTTGATGCGTAACACGATTCCGAATCGTATCCGTATCATCGTTCAATTAGTGGTAGTAGCTGCGTTGGTTACAATCGTAAGTGAATTGCTTAAAGCATATGCTTATGATGTGAACAAACAACTATCGGTATTTGTAGGACTGATTATCACAAACTGTATCTTGATGGGACGTTTAGAGGCGTTTGCATTGGGTAACGGACCTTGGGAATCGTTCCTTGACGGTATTGGTAATGGTTTAGGTTATGGTTTAATCTTAGTTGTTATTGCATTCTTCCGTGAGTTGTTAGGTTCGGGTACATTGCTTGGTATACAAGTTGTTCCGCAAGCTGCATACGACTTTGGATATGTAAATAACGGATTGATGATTTTACCTCCAATGGCAATGTTTGTCGTAGCTGCAATCATCTGGGCGCACCGTGCGAAGAACAAAGACCTTCAAGAAAATTAATGCTAAACTCGAAAAACAAATAGAATGGAACAATTATTAAGCACATTTGTCCGCTCCATCTTTGTAGACAACATGATATTTGCATATTACTTAGGTATGTGTTCGTATTTAGCTGTTTCTAAGAATGTGAAGACTGCTTTAGGACTTGGTTTAGCGGTAACGTTTATCCTTACCTGCACACTTCCTATTAACTATATGCTCGAAACTCATGTACTTAAAGAGGGTGCATTGTCGTGGTTGGGAGCAGATTATGCGAATGTAAACTTGAGCTTTCTTAGCTTAATCATATTTATTGCTATTATTGCCTCGTTTGTGCAGTTAGTAGAGATGATTGTAGAGAAGTATGCTCCAGCTTTGTATGCATCGTTAGGTATCTTTTTACCACTGATTGCCGTTAACTGTGCAATCCTTGGAGGATCTCTTTTCATGCAACAAAAAGCTTTTGACAATGTTGGTGTAGCTACTGTATACGGATTTGGTTCTGGTATCGGTTGGTTATTAGCAATCATTGGTATGGCTGCTATCCGCGAAAAACTACAATACTCAGACGTGCCTAAGCCGCTTAAAGGATTAGGAATCACGTTTATTGTAACAGGTTTGATGGGTATCGCTTTCATGAGCTTCTCTGGAATTAAAATTTAATATTAACGCATTAACGAACAATAAGAATGATTTTATTAATGTCAAGTACATTAACTATCACACTCAGCGTAATCGTATTCTTATCGATTACGTTGATATTAGTTGGTGCACTGTTATTTGCTAAGGCAAAATTAATCCCATCGGGCAATGTTAAGGTGGTAGTCAATGGCGAGAAAGAATTTGAATCTCCAATCGGAGGTACAGTTTTGGGAACGCTTCAATCTGAAGGAATTTTCCTTTCTTCGGCATGTGGTGGTGGCGGTAGCTGCGGTCAGTGTCGTTGTCAAGTAATTGAAGGTGGTGGTACTATTCTTCCAACTGAGGTAGGATTTTTCTCTCGTAAACAGATCAAAGACAACTGGCGTTTGGGTTGCCAAACAAAAGTAAAAGAGGATATGAAGATTCAAGTACCTGAAGAGGTGTTTGGAGTGAAAGAGTGGGAATGCGAAGTGATTTCGAATCATAACGTTGCCTCATTTATCAAAGAGTTCACAGTTAAACTTCCTCCTGGTGAGGAGATGAACTTCAAATCTGGTGGATATGCACAGATTGTAATTCCTAAGTACAATATTAATTTTGCAGATATGCAAGTTGAAGATCGTTTCAGAGGCGAGTGGGATAACTTTAAGTTGTGGCCATTAACATGTAAAAACGAAGAGGAAACAATTCGTGCTTACTCAATGGCTAACTACCCTGCCGAAGGAAATATTATCTCATTGAATGTACGTATTGCTACACCTCCATTTGATCGTAGCACTGGAACTTGGGCTGCTGGAATTAAGCCAGGTATCGCTTCTTCATATATTTTCTCACTTAAACCAGGTGATAAAGTAATGATGTCGGGTCCTTATGGTGACTTCCACATCTTGGAAACAAAACGTGAAATGCTTTACGTTGGTGGTGGTGCTGGTATGGCTCCATTACGTT
Source organism: uncultured Parabacteroides sp. (assembly GCA_947036995.1). Lineage (GTDB taxonomy): Bacteria > Bacteroidota > Bacteroidia > Bacteroidales > Tannerellaceae > CAMQTD01. Next base: position 1,421 of record CAMQTD010000048.1, on the reverse strand, counting down.
CTCACTTGTTGCACTTGTTCAACACAATGAAAACAACTGATCGTAAAGTTACATATTGGTATGGTGCTCGTTCAGTAAACGAGATCTTCTACGAAGAGGATTTCCGCGAGATCGAACGTCAATACCCTAACTTCACCTTTAATATCGCACTATCTGATCCACGCCCCGAAGATAACTGGACTGGCTATGTAGGCTTTATTCACCAAGTGATTTTAGAGAATTACCTTGCAGATCACGAAGCTCCAGAGGATATCGAGTACTACATGTGTGGTCCTGGTCCGATGGCAAATGCTGTTGAAGTTATGCTTGAGAACTTAGGCGTACCACGTGAAATGTTATCGTTCGACGATTTCGGTTGATCAACGGAAGCTATTAAATACAACAAAGGCGAAGGTAGAGTTAACTCTATCTTCGCCTTTGTTATTTCTGTACGTTTTTAAACGGTCTGCTTATTATTACAACTGCTCGCCACCCCACATTGATTTATCATAACGCCACGAATCTAGCAATGCTTCTGAAAGTATTTTGCCCGAGAAAACCATTAAGATTGAGTCTGGTTCGTTTGCTTTGATGCAGTTTGCATACCCTTCGGGCAGACAAATTGTTTCACTTTTCTGATCCGAAAGTGTAAAATATTCGGGTATTAAATCCGTTGAAGGATTGTCCCAATCATCAACCTTTACAAATGCAAGATTAAACGAACCCTTCACACAATAGAACCACTTCTTCTCAAATTGGTGACCATGCCAGCCACGTACAATGGAAGCATCAGCCTGTTTAATAAAGTAAAAACGCTCTACCCCCTCAAAACGAAAATCGTTCATCGAAGTAATAGTCCCTCTATAATCTTGAAATATCTCTCCTGCTATAACTTGTATCTCTGCCATTTGTTCAATAATTTAATTACGCAAATATACATAAAAGGATGACTTTATATATACTTGCAGGTCGTTTTATACACCTAATACGATATTTGCATCAATATTCAGTTTTCGGCTAATTTCACGAGCAACCTTTAAAGTAGGCTCGCTTCTACCTGTAAGAAATTCGCTGATACGTGATGGACTAACTCCAAGTAACTCGGATAGCTTTACTTGGTTAATACTCATTTCGTACATTCTTAATTTAATGATATCAACTAAAGATGGAGACTTGATAGGGTAATATACATCTTCGTACTCTTCTACAAGACCAGATAGCAAATCAAGTTCAATCAAGTGCCTATTATCCATCGGAGTATTATCATCAACAAGAGGAAGAAGCTCTTCTATTCTCTCCATTGTTGCTCTGTAAACGGTTTCATTTAAAATCTTTCCCATAATCTATATTGTTTTAGCATCTATTTCATCATATTCTTTGTGAGTCCCAATAAAACGAATGAGTACCGTTTTTATAGTAAACTTCACCACTACGATCAAGCG
>CAMQTD010000047.1 GCA_947036995.1 uncultured Parabacteroides sp. | reverse complement strand
AACGAGAAATTTGGTGCAGCGGGAAGTGTATATACTTCGCCAGGACGTGTTAACCTAATTGGTGAGCATACTGATTATAATGGAGGATTCGTATTCCCAGGAGCAATCGACAAGGGTATGATTGCCGAAATCAAATTCAACGGAACAGATATCGTAAAAGCTTACTCAATCGATTTAGATGATTATGCAGAGTTTGGTTTAAACGAAGAAGATGCTCCAAAAGCAAGTTGGGCACGTTATATCTTCGGTGTTTGCCGCGAGATTATCAAACGTGGTGGTAAACTACAAGGCTTTGATACTGTATTTGCAGGTGATGTGCCATTGGGCGCAGGAATGTCTTCGTCTGCTGCATTAGAAAGCACTTATGCTTTTGCAATGAATGATATGAATGATCTAGGTATCGATAAATTCGAACTAGCTAAAATCGGACAAGCTACAGAGCATAACTATTGCGGTGTAAACTGTGGTATTATGGATCAGTTTGCTTCTGTATTCGGTAAAGAAGGTAGCTTGATTCGTTTAGATTGCCGTTCATTAGAATATAAATATTTCCCATTCAATCCAATTGGTTATAAATTGGTTTTGTTAGATTCTGTAGTTAAGCACGAATTAGCTTCGTCTGCATATAACAAACGTCGTCTGTCATGTGAAGCTGCTGCTGCTGCTATCCGTGTGAACCACCCAGAGGTTGAGTTCTTGCGTGATGCAACAATGGATATGCTTAACGAAGTGAAAGCCGTAATCAGTGCAGAAGATTATATGCGTGCAGAGTACGTAATTGAAGAAGTTCAACGCGTATTAGATGTATGTGATGCATTAGAAAAAGGTGATTATGAGACTGTAGGTCAGAAGATGTACGAGACACACCACGGTATGAGCAAGCTTTACGAAGTAAGCTGCGAGGAGTTAGACTTCTTGAACGACATCGCTAAAGAGTGTTCTGTTGCAGGATCACGCGTTATGGGTGGTGGTTTTGGTGGTTGTACAATCAACTTAGTAAAAGAAGATAAGTACGATGCGTTTGTAAAACGTGCCTTTGAAGCTTATACAGAGAAATTTGGTCATGCCCCTAAATTATATGATGTAGTAATTAGTGACGGAGCACGCAAGCTTTGTTAATTAAATAAAGTAATATATAATAAAGAGCTGTAGATGTGAGTGAAATCATATTTATGGCTCTTTTTTTGTTGATTTAATTAAATGCATGTGCTATATTTGCTGTTTATAATATATAACGACAAATTTTAATTAAAGTATTGATGATGAAACGAGTGATTTTCCCTCTACTTATAATCTTATTTATAGGTTGTTCTACCCAGTCAAAAAAGAAAGACGTAGCTACAGAAGCACCAAAGAAATTTACAATGGTGAGTGTTCCCATCACAATTAGTGACCCAACATTAAGGGCAGAATATTTAGTGAAGCATTATTGGGATAAATTTGATTTTGCAGACACTGCCTATATTCATCTTCCAAAAATAACAGAGCAAGCACTTGCCGATTACATCAATGTTATGAATTATGCCCCTGTCGAGGTGGTAAATAGTTCTATAAAGAAGATGCTAATAAAGGCAGAACAAGATTCTCTTGTGTATGCTCATTTTATTGATTTGTACGAAAAGTATTTGCACGATCCGAATTCGCCCCTTCGAAACGAGGTGTTTTATATACCCGTGTTAGAACAAATTATAACAACCACTCAGTTAAGCGACATACATAAGATTAGATATCGTAAACTATTAGAGATGGCAAATAAAAATAAAGTTGGCGAGCCAGCAATAGATTTTAAATTTACGAATACGCAGGGACGTAATCTTTCGCTTTATGGTGTTAAGGCAGAATATACAATCTTGTTTTTCTACAATCCAGGCTGTGCGGCATGCAAAGAGATTTCGACAGCGTTAGTAAACTCGCCACTTATATCTACCCTTGTAAAGCAAAACAAACTAAAGATAATCGCTCTATATCCTGACGAAGACTTGACGGAGTGGAAAGCTTATCAAAAGAATATCCCAACACAATGGATCAATGCTTACGACCCAACACGCTCAATTGAACAGCACGAGCTTTACGACCTAAAAGCCATCCCTACACTTTATCTATTGGATAAAAATAAGCATGTGCTTTTGAAGGATGTTACATTTCCTGTTCTGCAAGCGCGAATGGAGCAATTAGTGCCGTAAGATGTTATTTAGAGATCGAATTTAAGCGGTAGTAAATCTGCCGCTGCATCTACTTCGAGTACCTCTGTTTCGCTGCACAGTAGGATGCGCATAGGGAGTTTTCCTCGCTTTTCGCATTCTACCATTACCTGTCTGCAAGCCCCACAAGGCGTAATAAATGATGTAGCAGGTATGTCTCCAACGGCAGCAATCACTAAGCAACAAATGGCAACATCAGGGTAGCGTGCTTGCGCATAGAATAGCGCAACACGTTCGGCACAAAGCCCCGATGGGTATGCAGCATTCTCTTGATTATTCCCTGTAATAATCTCTCCATTAGCTAATAGTACGGCTGCTCCTACTTTAAATTGAGAATAGGGGGCATATGCTCTTTCTGTTGCCTTTTTTGCTTTTAGAATCAATGCGCTATCAGCACTCGGAAGCTCTTCGATTGCGTATTGTTTTATTTTGCAGTGATATATAATCTCTTTCATACTCTATGTTGTTTTTAATCTCTTAGGCGAATTTAAAGCATTTATTTGAAATAGGTTATACTATAACATTTATTTATTATATCTTTGCTATTTGTTTTTAGAAAACAAATTAATAATCGTTGATATATAATACAATTGACATAATGAAACTATTTTTACAAACAGTAGGATTATTTCTTATACTTATTTTATGTAGCTCCATGCAAATGAGCCGCAAAAATTCTACTTTCGTTAAATACATTGAAACATACAGCCCATTAGCAATTGAGCAAATGAAGGAGTACAAGATCCCAGCAAGTATAACTCTTGCACAAGGAATTCTTGAATCTGGTGCTGGACAGGGTGTGCTAGCTCGTAAAAGTAATAACCATTTTGGCATCAAGTGTCATAGCGGATGGAAAGGCAAACGTGTATACCATAATGATGATCGTAAAGGAGAATGTTTCAGAAAATACCGCAAGGTAGAAGACTCTTATACTGATCACTCAAAGTTTTTGGCAGAACGTGCTCACTACAGCTCTTTATTTAAACTAAATATCAGAGATTACAAAAAATGGAGTAAAGGTTTGCAGCGCTGTGGCTATGCAACGGATAGAGCATATGCCAATAAATTAATTAAAGTGATCGAAGATTATGAGTTATACCGCTTTGATAGTGGGAAAAAATCTAAAAAAGATAAACGAAAGGAAAATATAAATTTTCGCAAACGAACAATTTACAAATCCTTTGGATTGATTTATACCGAAGCATTAGATAATGATTCGTATGAAGAGTTATCCATATGCACTGACTTTAAAATAAAAGATTTACTGAAGTTTAACGAAGTTCACGAAGATTATCCACTACGCAAAGGAGATGTTGTTTACCTTCAAGCGAAGAAAAGTAAAGCAGATAAGCCTCACTACGACCATGTTGTTGAAGTAGGCGAGTCGATGCATAGCATTTCTCAACGCTATGGAATGAAACTTAAAAGTCTTTATCATTTGAATAAATTAGATAAAGATTACGTTCCAGAAGAAGGAGATGTTTTAAAACTTAGATAAATAAACAAAAAAAGATTACCTTTGCACCCCAAATACGTATTACAATGAGCGATCAACGTTACAAGCTACGCGGCGTATCTGCATCGAAAGAGGATGTACATAACGCCATTAAAAACATAGACAAGGGGATTTTTCCTCAAGCCTTTTGTAAAATCATACCCGATATATTGGGTGGTGACCCTGAGTATTGCAACATTATGCATGCCGACGGTGCTGGAACTAAGTCTTCTTTGGCTTATATGTACTGGAAAGAAACAGGGGACCTTTCTGTATGGAAAGGTATTGCACAAGATGCACTAATTATGAATATTGACGACCTACTTTGTGTAGGTGCAGTAGATAATATTTTAGTATCTTCTACCATTGGTAGAAATAAATTGAAGATTTCAGGAGATGTGATTTCATCTATCATTAATGGTACAGATGAACTATTGGCAGACCTTCGTGAAATGGGCGTTAACGCATACTCAACAGGTGGTGAAACAGCTGATGTGGGCGATTTAGTACGCACTATTATTGTGGACAGTACGGTTACGTGCCGTATGAAACGCAGCGAAGTGATCGACAATAAAAACATCCAACCAGGCGATGTGATCGTAGGTATGTCATCTTCGGGTCAAGCAACTTACGAGAAAGAGTACAACGGTGGTACAGGTAGCAACGGTTTAACCTCTGCTCGCCACGATGTATTTGCTAAATACTTAGCAACAAAGTATCCAGAAAGTTTCGACGCAGCAGTGCCAGAAGATTTGGTATACTCTGGCGGTTTGAAGCTTACAGAGATGGTCGAAGAGATTGGAATGGATGCTGGTAAAATGGTACTATCTCCAACACGTACATATGCTCCAGTAATCAAAGTGTTGTTAGATAAACTACGCGCCGAGATACATGGTATGGTACACTGTTCGGGTGGAGCACAAACAAAAGTGTTACACTTTGTTGAAAACGTAAAGATTACGAAAGACAATATGTTCCCAGTTCCTCCATTGTTCAGAATTATTCAAGAGCAAAGTGGTACAGATTGGAGCGAGATGTACAAAGTATTCAATATGGGACACCGTATGGAAGTTTATATTGCACCTGAACACGCTGAAGAGGTTATTGCCATTACGAAATCGTTTGGTATTGACGCTCAAATTATCGGTCGTGTAGAGGCATCAGATAAAAAAGAATTAATTATAGAAAGCGAAAAAGGTCGTTTCATCTATTAATAAAACGAGCCCATTAATGCGATAAAGTAGTGTAAAACTACCTTGTCGCATTCGTGGTATCTATAGCAAAGAAGAAGTATATACATGGCAGAAAGCAATTTGTTAGGAAGATTAGAAGGACTTGTGAGCCGTTTCGAAGAGGTTGGTACGTTAATTACCGACCCTGCTGTATTGGCAGATATGAAACGGTTTATTAAACTGAATAAAGAATATAGTGACTTACAGAAGATTGTCGAAGCACGCGGAGAATACATCCAAATGCTAAGCGGCATTCAAGAAGCACGCGAAATTCTTGAAACAGAGACCGATCCTGAAATGAAAGAGATGGCGCATGATGAGCTAGACAGCTGTACAAAGCGTATTCCTGAACTTGAAGAGGAGATTAAACTTTTACTTGTTCCGGCTGATCCCGAAGATAATAAAAATGCTATTGTAGAGATTCGTGGAGGAACAGGTGGAGATGAAGCAGCTATCTTTGCAGGCGATTTATATCGCATGTACGTAAGATATTGCGAATCGAAAGGCTGGAAAGTCTCTTTGACTAACTTCAACGAAGGAACTAATGGTGGATACAAAGAGGTTGTATTTGAGGTAAGTGGCGAAAATGTTTACGGCACACTAAAATACGAATCAGGCGTACACCGTGTACAACGTGTTCCGCAAACGGAAACACAAGGACGTGTACACACCTCAGCAGCTACAGTTGCCGTGCTTCCCGAAGCTGATGAGTTTGATATTGACGTTAAAGACTCAGATATTCGTGTAGATACATTCTGTTCTTCAGGAGCTGGGGGGCAGTCGGTAAATACAACCTATTCGGCGATTCGTTTGGTACACATACCAACAGGTGTGATGGTGCAATGTCAAGATCAAAAGTCGCAGATTAAGAATAAGGCTAAGGCGATGATTGAGCTTCGTACACGTATTTACAATATGGAGTATCAGAAGTATATTGATGAGATATCTTCTCGACGTAAAACAATGGTTTCCTCAGGAGACCGTTCGGCTAAGATTCGGACCTATAACTATCCGCAAGGACGTGTAACAGATCACCGAATCAACCTTACATTATATAACCTTTCGGCCGTTGTAGACGGAGATATTCAGCATATTATCAATCAATTGATTGTTGCCGAAAATGCCGAAAGACTCAAAGAGTCTGAATTATAATAATATATATTTAATCAGTAAACAAGATGAACAAACAGCAATTATTCGAAAATATACAGAAGAAACAATCGTTTCTTTGCGTGGGATTAGATACAGATATCAAAAAGATTCCAGCACATTTGTTAGAAACAGAAGATCCAATCTTCGAATTCAACAAAGCCATTGTTGATGCAACAGCAGATTTTTGTGTAGCATACAAACCAAACTTAGCTTTTTACGAAAGCCTAGGTGTAAAAGGATTAATCGCTTTTGAAAAAACAGCAGAATATATCCGTACAAACTATCCAGATCAATTTATCATTGCCGATGCAAAACGTGGCGATATTGGTAATACATCAGAAATGTATGCACGTTCATTCTTTGATCACATGGATATGGACGCTGTTACAGTAGCTCCATACATGGGTGAAGATAGCGTAAAGCCTTTCTTAATCTACCCAGAGAAATGGGTTATCGTTTTAGCTTTAACATCAAACAAAGGCTCGCACGATTTCCAATTTATGGAAGATGCACAAGGCGAACGTTTATTCGAAAAAGTATTGAAGACATCACAGAATTGGGCAACAGACGAGCAGATGATGTACGTTGTAGGTGCTACACAAGGAAAAATGTTTTTAGATATCCGTAAGCATGTGCCAAATCACTTTTTACTTGTTCCTGGCGTAGGTGCTCAAGGTGGAAGCTTAAAAGAGGTAGCAGAATATGGTATGAATGCACAATGCGGTTTGCTTGTTAACTCATCTCGTGCAATTATCTATGCAGATAAAACAGAATCGTTTGCTAAAGTAGCACGTGTTGAAGCTGAAAAGGTACAACAAGAAATGGCACAGTATTTAGCTGAAAAAGGAATAATTAAATCATAAAGAGTAGGCTTGTCCGAAATTATTTCCCAACTTTGCATGCTTTGCTTTGTTAGGATAAAATTGCAAAGCAAGTAAAATACAAAAATAATAAGGTATGGAGTTTTCTGCTCAACAAATAGCTTCTTTAATACAGGGTACTGTGGTGGGAGATGCAAGCGTAAAAGTTTGCAATTTCTCTAAAATAGAAGAAGGAAAGCCTGGAACACTGTCGTTTTTAGCTAACCCTAAGTACGAACAATATATATATGAAACCAATTCAAGCATTGTATTGGTAAACAATGATTTTGCACCATCAGCACCCATTCAAGCAACTTTGATTAAGGTGGAGAATGCGTACGCATCATTAGCTGTGTTATTGAAATTAGTGGACCAGAGTAAAGCACGTAAAACCGGAATAGCTGCATCGGCATCCATTGAATCTTCGGCAAAAATTGGTTTAGATACCTATATTGGTAACTTTGCATACATTGGTGCTAATGCATCAATCGGAGATAATTGTCAGATTTATCCGTATGCCTATATTGGAGACGATGTAGTAATCGGAAATAATGTAACAATCTACCCACATGTAACTATATATCAAGAATGTATAATAGGAGATCGCTGCATCATACATGCAGGAGTTGTGATTGGAGCCGACGGCTTTGGTTTTGCTCCAGAGGGTGATGCGTATTCTAAAATACCACAACTTGGTCATGTGATTTTGGAGGATGATGTCGAAATTGGTGCCAATACTTGTATTGATAGAGCCGTAATGGGTGCTACAATAATTCGTAAAGGTGTTAAATTAGATAACTTAGTTCAAATAGCACATAATGTCGAAGTAGGGGAGAATACAGTAATGGCTTCTCAAGCAGGTATTTCTGGATCGACTAAGATTGGTAGAAATTGTATGTTTGGTGGACAAGTAGGTATTGCAGGTCACCTCAATATAGGAGATCGCGTTACAATGGGTGGACAAACAGGTGTATTAGGTAATATAAAAGAGAACGAAATTATCATGGGTTCTCCATCTATGCCAATGAAGCCTTATATGCGCTCAGTAGCTGTGTTTGGTAAGTTACCAGATGTTTATCGTACGATAGGAAAGCTAGAAAAAGAAATTGAGCAATTAAAAAAAGAATTAATAAAATAATATATTAACGTATGCAGAAACAAAACACGCTGAAGCAATCGTTTGTGTTGCAAGGTAAAGGGCTACATACAGGATTAGATATTCAGATTACATTCAATCCAGCCCCTGAAAATCACGGATATAAAATTAAACGTGTCGACTTAGAAGGTGAGCCAGTAATTGATGCCTTAGCAGAGAATGTAATTGCTACACAAAGAGGTACTGTTATTTCAAAAAATAATGTTCAAGTCAGTACGATTGAGCATGCATTGGCAGCATTGTATGCCTACGAAATAGACAACTGCCTAATTGAAGTCAACGCACCTGAATTTCCTATCTTAGATGGTAGTGCTCGTTTATATGCCGAAGCAATTGATACAGTTGGTATTGTTGCTCAAAATGCAGACAAAGATTTTTATATCGTAAAACATAAGATAGAAGTTAAGGATGAAGAATCTGGTTCTTCAATCACAATTCTTCCAGATGATAAGTTCAGTGTTAACTCATTGATCTCTTTTGATTCTTCTATATTGTCAAATCAGTTTGCTACATTAGGCAATTTGTCAGACTTTAAAACAGAGATTGCCTCTTCTCGTACATTTGTTTTTGTGCGTGAGATAGAAGCATTGATTCAAAATGATCTTATCAAAGGGGGTGATCTAGATAACGCTATTGTTATTTACGACAAAGAGATGCCACAAGAGGATATCAACAAGCTTGCTGATACGATCGGGATTGGTCATAAAAACGTAAGCGGATTAGGCTATATTAATAACAAACCATTGGTGTTTGACAATGAGCCCGCTCGTCATAAACTGCTTGATATTATTGGAGATTTAGCTTTGATAGGCAAACCTATCCGAGGACAAGTAATTGCAACACGTCCAGGGCATAAAATCAACAACAAACTAGCTCGTTTGATTCGCAAAGACATCAAGAAGAATGATGTTCAAGCGCCTCTATATAACCCAAATATACCACCAGTCATGGATACGAATCGCATCAAGGAGTTGTTGCCTCATCGTTATCCAATGTTGATGATTGATAAAATTATTGAAATCGGTACATCGCACATTGTTGGTGTAAAGAATATAACAGCTAACGAGCCTTTCTTTATGGGACATTTCCCTGATGAGCCTGTTATGCCAGGGGTTTTGCAAATTGAGGCAATGGCACAAACTGGAGGATTATTGGTTTTGAATTCTGTTGAAGAACCGAATCGTTACTCTACTTACTTTTTGAAGATTGACAATGTTAAATTCCGTCAGAAGGTAGTTCCAGGGGATACAGTAATCTTCCGATTAGACATGATTGGCGAAATGCGAAGAGGATGTGCTTTAATGAAAGGATATGCTTTCGTAGGAGAAAAGATAGTGTGTGAAGCAGAGTTCATGGCACAAATTATTAAAAATAAATAATACATAAATAAGATGCAATTACAGCAACTAGCCTCTATTCATCCAGATGCAAAAATAGGAAGTAATGTAACAATTGACCCTTTTGTTGTGATCTCAAAGGATGTTGTTATTGGCGATAACTGTCATATATATTCTCATGTAACCATTCTTGATGGTGCACGTATAGGTAATAATTGTCAGATCTTTCCAGGAGCTGTAATTGCTGCTATACCTCAAGATTTAAAATTTGCAGGAGAAGAAACAACAGCTGAGATTGGCGATTTTACAACCGTTCGTGAATGTGTTACAATAAACAGAGGAACAAAAGCAAAGGGTAAAACCGTTGTAGGTAAATATTGCTTACTCATGGCTTATGCGCACGTAGCTCACGACTGTGAATTGAAAGACCATATCATTATAGGTAACGCCACTCAAATTGCAGGCGAAGTCGAAATTGACGACTATGCAATTATTAGTGGAGGTGCATTGGTTCACCAATTTACACGTATTGCGTCTCATGTAATGATACAAGGTGGATCTAAAGTAGGAAAAGATATCCCTCCATTTACGCTTATCGGTAGAGAGCCAATCTGTTATGCAGGAATCAATATTGTAGGCTTACGCCGCAGAGGCTTTACGAATGAGCAGATATTTTTAATTCAAGATATATACCGTACACTTTATACACGTGGATTAAATACGAGTGATGCAATTCGTTGTATTGAAACAGAATATCCAGAGAGTGACGAGCGAAACTTAATTCTTACGTTCATCAAATCATCTAATCGTGGTATTGTAAGAGGATCAATGGATTAATTTAAAGTATTAGTTCTCAAAATATAAAAAAGGTTGGCTATTCATTAGTTAACCTTTTTTTGTAGCAAATCACATCTACCTAATTGTATAACATTTGTTTAATCGAGACTAAAATAGAGCGAAATAGTTGAGTTGATTCGATAATTTCGATATATTTGTAATGAAAGTATTTATCATAAAAAACAAAACCCAAAATGAAATTAAAATTATTCTTATTAATCGCTATTCTTACTTCTTGTGGAGTAACAAAGCAGAAGCACAATACAAACGAAAAAACGATGCTTATAAATAGTGCAATGGTTGATTGTATGGGTGTAGCTCCGATGAAATGTTACCAAGTAAAATTCTTGGACAGTAAAGAGAATATAAAGGATTCGTGGCAAAATATGCATACAGCGATACACGGATTTAATTACGAACCAGGGTATGTTTATAAAATAAAGGTGAAGGAAGAACATCTTGATAAAGCAAATTTACCACAAGATGCTTCCTCTATAAAGTATACCTTAGTGTCAATTTTATCAAAAGAGAAGCATTAGGAACATAAAACAATGATAAATATAAGAGCCTCAAAGATAAATTATTTAAACAAATAATTTATCTTTGAGGCTCTTATCTATTAAATCAAAAGTTATTCATGAAATTACACGAAAGATCACAATAGTAAGAGCGCTGTAATACGCATTAGTAAAAATAGATCATCTGCAACGAAATCAATTAATATAAATTTAAGACCCATGAAAAAAAACGCATTACTGGTCGCTCTTTTGGGATTGTCACTTAGTGTACAAGCAACTCCGGCAGAAAAACCAATCAGTACGCAAATTCAAGTTCAAGCAACTGAATTAGTACAAGAGCTTAAGTGGTTGAATGTGCCAGCTGTTCGCCTGGCTTTTGACGATATGAGTAAGAGCAATAAGTACGATATTGCTAAGTATAAGCCAATGATGCTTGAGTTAGAAGCCTTGAATAAAGCAGGCTTTTCGGGTATTCAAAGTGGCAATGCAGAAGCTAAAGCGAATTTAGCGCGCGCCGTAGAGCTCAAACGACAAATTTTATTTGGTAATCCGTTGCTTGCAACGAACAAAATTGTAGCTTCGCGTTACATCTTGGGTGATAAAGCACGTAAATTGATGGCTCCAAGTATGGGTACGCAAAGTAACAACTGGACAAATCAAGAATCAGCTCGACGCACAGGTTTCGATGCTGAGATTGTAGAGTTATCTGATTGGTCTACATCGTTGCAAAAACGTTCAGTATATAAACCAACCAATGGCTCGCCTATTGCAGACTTGAAATTGCACTGGGATGGTACACGTGTAATGTTTACAGCTACAGAAGCAGACAAAAGATGGAACATATGGGAAGCTAAACTTGATGGTTCTGCTGTTGCCCCAATGGTGAAGATACCAGAAGAGGATATTGAATTCTACGATGGTACCTATCTTCCTGATGGGCGCTTTATAGCAATCTCAAATATTGGTTACCAAGGAGTTCCTTGTATTAACGGTAGTGGACCGGTTGGTAATATGGTTTTGTGTGATAAAGACAAAGAATCATTCCGCCGTATTACGTTTGATCAGGATGCAAACTGGGGCCCTACGGTAATGAATAACGGACGTATTATTTATACGCGTTGGGAATATACAGACTTGATGCACTACTATTCACGCTTTGTAATGCATATGAATCCAGATGGAACAGAGCAAAAAGCACTTTCTGGTAGTGGCTCTGCTTTTCCTAACTCTACGTTCGATGTACAGCCTCTTCCAGGCCATTCATCAGCTTTTGTTGGAACAATCTCTGGTCACCATGGAGTTGCACGTTCGGGTCGTATGCTTTTGTTCGATCCAGCTAAAGCCCGTTCGGGTGTAGAGGGTGTAATGCAAGAGATCCCATACAGAGGACGTCCGATTGATGGCACCGTAAAAGATCAGTTAGTAAACGGTGTTTGGCCTCAATTTATCAAACCAATGCCTATTGATGATAAATACTTCTTGGTGTCAGCTAAACTGAGTCCAACGTCGCTTTGGGGTATATACTTAGTGGATGTATTTGATAACATTACTTGTATCGCACAAGCAGAAGGAGAAGGTTATATTAGTCCAATCTTAGTACGTAAGCAAACCACGCCTCCAGTAATACCTGATAGAGTTGATCTTAAGAAAAAAGATGCTACTGTATTTATTCAAGATATTTACGAAGGTGAAGGTTTACGTGGTGTGCCACGTGGTACGGTGAAGCAATTACGCTTACACACGTACGAATATGCTTATCTTCATTCGCCATCTAACCACGATGCACACGGTATTCAAAGTGGATGGGATATTAAACGACTACTCGGAACAGTACCTGTAGAAGCAGATGGATCTGTTATCTTTACTGTGCCAGCAAATACACCAATCTCTATACAGCCGCTCGATGCGCATGGCGCTGCTATCCAATGGATGCGTAGCTGGTTAACAGCACAACCAGGAGAGGTAGTTTCTTGTGTAGGTTGTCACGAAGATCAAAATGATATTGCAATGCCTAAACGCGTATTGGCTTCTCAAAAATCGCCACATGCAATCACCCCACCTGCTGGAGGTGTTCACGCTATATCGTTCGATTTTGATGTGCAACCAGTTCTTGATAGAGCTTGTATCGCTTGTCATAACGACGAAAAAGCATTCGACTTACGTGGTGGAAAGAAAGATTCTAAAGGATATGGTGCTTCATATTTAAACCTTCACCCATACATACACCGTCAGGGTTCTGAAGCAGATATGTCAGTACTTCAGCCTTATGAGTATTATGCTAATACAAGTGAACTAATACGTCTACTTAAAAGAGGACATGCTAATGTACAGCTAACCGACAACGAGTGGAAAGCGCTTTACAACTGGATTGATTACAATGCACCAGATAATGCTGTATTTAAACATACCAAACCAAAGATGACTCCTTACAAAGGACTAAACCAGTACACGCGTCGTATTGAACTTGCTAAAAAGTATGCAAATGGCATCTCTGTAGATTATGAACAAGAGCTAGCCGACTATGCTAACTACTTGAAATCGCAAGGCGAGATTAAGCCAGTTGTAAATGCAGCGAAGAAAGTGAAAACACCTAAAACCCCTAAAGTAAAAGGATGGCCAATAGAGGCATCTATTACTGCTATGCCTCAAACCAAAGTGGTACAACTAGCACCAGGCGTGCAGATGACCTTCGTAAAAGTACCAGCAGGTAAGTTTGTGATGGGTAGCAACAAAGGAATGTCAGATAGTAAACCTGCAATAAAAGCAGAAGTTGAAGAATCATTCTGGATGGCAGAGGTAGAGGTAACAAATAAGCAATATGCCGTATTCTCTCCAGAACACGATAGCCGTTATGTAGATCAGCAATGGAAAGATCATATTCACAACGGTTATCCAGCCAACAAGCCTGAACAACCTGTTATTCGTGTAAACTACGACGAGGCATTAGCATATTGTGAGGCATTGAGCAAGCAAACAGGATTAAAGGTAACACTGCCAACAGAAACTCAATGGGAGTGGGCTTGTCGTGCAGGTGCTGATACTGATTTCTGGTTTGGTAATATGAATGCAGACTTTGGTAGCAAAGAGAACTTTGCAGACAAGCAAACCTTGAAAATGGCTGTTACGGGTGTGAATCCACAACCAATGAATAAGAAACATTCATTTTACGGTTATCACACTTACCTGCCTAAGGATGAAAGTGTAGATGATGGAGCTATGATTCAAATTGATTCAAAAACATACGATGCGAATCCTTTCGGACTTTATAGCATGCATGGAAATATTGCAGAGTGGACTAAGTCTGACTATGTATCCTATGCAGGCAAGAAAAAAGCAGTTTGTTTAAGCTGTAACGAAAGCAATGCTGATTGCACTTGCAATGCAAAGGTAGTACGTGGAGGTTCGTATATTGAGCGCCCTAAATTTGGAACTGCTTATGCACGTAAAGGATTCTATCCACATCAAAAAGTGTTTAACGTAGGATTCCGTGTAATCATAGAGGAGTAATAAATGTATTGTAAAATATAAATAGGCATTACAATCGCCCTAAGTTTATAGGTCTTGAACCTATAGACTTAGGGCGATTTAATTTATTCAATATCATGCTGTAATCAACTAAAATAATAAACCTAATGAAAAAGAAAATTTCTATCACACTGTTTCTTTTCGCATCTTTCTTTCAGGTACTTTCAGCACAAACGTACACTTATCCATTTCAGGATCCAGACAGACCATTGACGGAACGTATTAACGATATTATCTCAAGACTAACCCTCGAAGAGAAAGTTCAACTAATGAAACATAACGCACCCGCAATCCCACGTCTTCAAATTCCTGCCTATAACTGGTGGAATGAGGCTTTGCATGGTGTGGCACGTACCAAAGAAAAAGTAACCGTATTTCCACAAGCTATCGGAATGGCTGCTGCTTTTGATGCTCCAGCCCTCGAAAAGATGGGAGACATTGCCTCGTCTGAAGGTAGAGCGCTTTTTAACGAAGATATGAAGCATGGTAAGACAGGAGATATTTATCGCGGTCTTACCTATTGGACTCCAAATATCAACATTTTCCGTGATCCTCGTTGGGGACGTGGACAAGAGACTTATGGCGAAGATCCATACCTAACAGGACAGATGGGTTCTGCCATCGTAAGAGGGTTAGAGGGTAGTGATTCAAAATATCTAAAGGCTGTAGCCTGTGCAAAGCACTTTGCTGTACACAGCGGACCGGAACATAACCGTCACGCATACGATGCACGCGTTAGCTCGTTTGATTTATGGGATACATACCTTCCTGCTTTTCGTGAAGTGATTGTGAATGCAGGTGTTCATGGTGTAATGTGTGCTTACAATAGATTAGAGGGGCAGCCTTGTTGTGGAAATAACGAACTGCTTTCGGATATTCTACGCAACCAGTGGAAATTTAATGGCTATGTTGTTTCTGACTGTTGGGCAGTAAGTGATTTTGCTCAATTTCATAAAACGCATACGAATGATCTTGACGCTGTGGTCGAGTCTGTATTAAGCGGAACCGATTTAGAGTGCGGAAATTTATACCAAAAGCTACAGCAA
This sequence comes from uncultured Parabacteroides sp., assembly GCA_947036995.1. GTDB lineage: Bacteria > Bacteroidota > Bacteroidia > Bacteroidales > Tannerellaceae > CAMQTD01. The sequence goes on along the minus strand of CAMQTD010000047.1, from coordinate 2,362 downwards.
GGAGTCGAAAAAGGACTAATTGCAGAGCGTGATATCAATGTATCGCTTGCTCGCTTGTTCGAAATTCAGTTCAAGCTAGGTATGTACGATCCTGCGAGCCGTGTACCTTATGCTTCGATCGGCAGAGAGGTGATAGAATGCGATGCACACAAAAAGCATGCTTACGAGATGGCGCAGAAGTCGATGGTGCTTTTACGCAATAATAAAAATATTTTACCGCTTAATGCCGCTAAAATCAAAACGATTGCTTTGATTGGTCCAAATGCAAACGACGAAAAAACATTGCTTGCTAACTATTTTGGTACACCAAGCGAGGTGATAACACCTTACAAAAGTCTACAAAAACGATTTGGTGATAAGATTAAAATAAACTATATCAAAGGTGTTGGTTTTATCAACAAATTAGATAGTGCGCAATCTTTTGCACAAGTAGCGGCACAGGCAAAAAAAGCAGACGTTATTATCTTTGTTGGAGGTATCAGTGCAGACTACGAAGGTGAAGCAGGTGATGCAGGTGCAGGTGGTTATGCCGGTTTTGCAAGTGGCGACCGTACAACAATGCAGCTTCCTCCCGTTCAGGTAGAGCTTATGAAGGCATTGAAGAAAACAAAACGTCCATTGATTCTTGTCAATATGTCTGGTTCTGTAATGAGTTTCGATTGGGAAAGTCGCAATGCCGATGCGATCTTACAAGCATGGTATGGCGGACAAGCAGGTGGCGATGCAATCGTTGATGTACTGTTTGGCGACTATAACCCAGCAGGTCGTATGCCACTTACAACCTATAAGAGCGATAGCGATCTTCCTCCTTTCGAAGATTATTCGATGGCAAATCGTACCTACCGTTATTTTAAAGGTGATGTTAGGTATCCGTTTGGTTATGGACTGAGCTACACAACATTTGGTTACGAACCGTTGAAGAATGAATCCACCGTTCAATCGGGTCAAAGCATACAAGTAAGTACTGTTGTGAAAAACACAGGTAGTTGTGCTGGCGATGAAGTGGTACAGCTTTACGTGATTCATCCACAAAATGGAAATACCCCCGTACCTACATCTTCGCTAAAAGGATTTGAACGTATCCATCTGAAAAAGGGAGAAAGCCGTACAGTTACCTTTACACTTTCGCCAGAAGAGCTTGCATTAACAGACAGCAGAGGGAATTTGGTTCAAAACAAAGGTGCAATTGAATTATATATTGGTTCGGGACAGCCGCATAAATCTGTAGGTAGTTTCGGTACAGTTAAGGTAACAGGAGATACTTATATAGTTTTCTAATATAGATCCGAGATAATAATCAGATCTCAGCAACTAAAAAAGGCATTTAAACCCGTATTAAACGGTGTTTAAATGCCTTTTCTTTTATTATTCTAAAATAACGAACGCCCTTTGAATATATTTGAGTTTTCACTTGGATATAATGTTCCTGTAAAGGAGATTCTGTTGCTGTTAAAATTAGGATTTACCGTTACAGTTGCTTTGTTTGTTTCATTTTGCAAACGAATGCTTACAGAGGCCGAAACAGCACTTCCTTGAATCATCATTTTAAAATTTACATTCCCTTTTTTGTCGGTACTCATCTCAATGCCCGAAGGTTTTCCTTCTACGGTGATGCCTCCAATACCATTTGGACCTGCCGCACCTGTATTAAATGATAATTGTATTGCAGCTTGTCCGTCGGTAAGCGAAACAAAGTTTGTGCTAGGTGTTACATATACAAAGCGCCCTCTTTTAAATTCTACACGATCTGCCTCTAATACAAACTCATTATCTTCCAATGCTTTTACAGCAGCAGCATACAAAATTTTGTTTTCGGCTAATTCGGCTTGCTTGCGCGCTTCTTTTTCAGCCTTTTTAATCTCTTTCTTCGAAAGGTTTTCTGTAGTTTGTGCTTGTAAAGCTATGCCTGTACCAAATAGTACACATGCCATAAGTAATAAAACTTTTCTCATAATTTCGTTTTCTTAGTGAATTAAACATCTTGAAAATAGTATCCAGAAATATTGACCGCATATATTAATATAGTGTGCAGCTTACTAATCTAACCCACTAAAGATTAAAAAAGTTTACTGAGAGACCAGTTTTGGCTAATTAATTATGAGTCAATATCACAAATATAGAAGAAATATAGCTAACGAAGTACGCCAAATACACTCTTTAGCGTATAATAAACGTTTATTATACGCTAAAGAGCAAAGCCACTTTTAAGAAGCCGCATACTTTATGCCCCGAAGCCGTAATGTTTTACCCTGGAAGCCGTAATGTTTTTAGTGTGAAACATTGCGGCTTTCAGCACAAAACATTGCGGAAGATTGAGAATGTATAAATAGACGTTGTCTTTTTCTCAACGCACTACTGTCTA
>CAMQTD010000046.1 GCA_947036995.1 uncultured Parabacteroides sp. | reverse complement strand
AAATAATAATTCAGCACTACCCATCGGAAACTGTATCCCAGCTGGAGTAATCAACTAACCTTTGCAAGCGATAAAACAAGCAAGTTGAGGGGGAGGTGGTTCGTGGGTTATTGAAGTAGTAACGTGAATTTAAATTTGTTTGAATCAAGTAAATGGATAGATGTAATATTAAAGAGAGGCTCATTCATGTTGTTATCAATACAACATGAGTGAGCCTCTCTTTAATATTACTAATTCAAACGAAGGTGATTTAAACGTACCTTCATCTGTTTATTTGGATTAAATTACTGGTTGAATTGGGTCGGTTGGAATTGATACAGGAGATTCCCAAGGAAGGATAGCAAAAGTACCCTCAATAGTTGTTCCAGTACTCTTTATTAATATATTATATATCTTGTTACGTTCAACTGTTGAAACATTGACTGTTGTCTGCATTGGTACTCCATAATATGTAGCGCTAATAGTTACTGTTACAGGAGTTGTACTTTCATACAAACGAAACTGATCCAATAATTTTCCTTTTAATGCAGGATCGTAAGCTTTTGTATAGGTAACCTTGTCGGTAGATTCAAACGTTGTTACTTGTTTAAATACAGACGTTATTTTTGACGCGTTTGCGATTACTATCTTAGTTACTAATATTTTTTCATCTGCACTCATGTCAAAATCAAGTCGCGCTGTAGATCGCATCATAGCGATTGACTTACGTTCCGCTTCTGCTACAGGATTTGTAGTCGGGATATAACTTCCTGAAAAGAAGTTAGGAGCGCCATTGACGGTATGTGCCATATCTGCATTTGTAGTAACTGCTAAGAGGTTCGCTAACGGTGTTGTTTCTACCGCAAGATTAGCTAAAGATGTTGGCTCTACAATGTTTGATGTAAAATATAACTGAGTATTTTGGGGTACATCAATTGTAAAGTCTCCATTCTCATTTAATATGATATCTTTAAATGATTTGATAAAGAAATTATTATTAACAGCATAGCTATTTACATCTGCAATTGTCTCAGTAGATTCTCCTGCTGATCCATCAGTAGGTAGTTTCATATTAAAATTGTAATTCTCAGTAGTTGGAATTACTACATCTAATTGGTCATCGTTGCAACCAAAAAGAGCTACAGCTAAAAATAAAGAAATGATACTTTTAAACATTTTGTTTAGGGGTTTAGTTGTTGAGATTAGAAACCTCGTTATTTAAAATATAATTAAATGAATAACTTATGTTTTGGCGGTTATAAGTTATCTAATGAAAGTTAAGACGTTATTACACTGCAATTTCATTGATTTGTACTCATTACAAAGATATAATGTTTTTTGTAATGAGTACAAATAATTTTATAATCTTTAATGATTTTATTTCCCTTTCATTATTTAATGACGTATTTTCTTATTTTTATATTTAAATACTTATAAATCAAATATTAAAGATTTGTAATATGAGTTGGGTTAACAATAAATCAAATAGAAACGAAAGGGGCTTAAATTAAATCGGATTGAATTTAATTTAAGCCCCTCAATAATGAATTATCAATGAGATACTAATTGTTGTTTACTTTTTCGCTTCTGTTGTAACCTTCAGTTTTGCTGATTTCACACCTTTCGCTTTTGCTTCAAAAATAATTTCACCTGCCTCGTCGCCCGATTGAACGATTGCTGTAAGCATACCACTAAACAATGGCATCTCTGGTAGGTGGAATTGGTTTAGGCAAATAGGATCACCGTTTGCAGCAGCGCGGTATGTACCTGCTCCTTTAACGTTGAATTTTACAAGGTGTGTTGCATTAGGGCAAAGGTTTCCATCTTTATCTACTACCTTAACGGTGATGTACGAAAGATCTTTACCATCAGCTGTGATTACAGAACGATCTGCAACTAATTCGATACGGTGAGGTTTGCCAGCTGTGCGAACAATCTCTTCGCCCACTACATTTCCTGCTGCATCGTATGCTACGGCTTTCACTTCGCCTGCTTCGTATTTAGTATCCATCCACATCAGGCGGTAACGTTTCTGACGCTCAAGGGCGTGTAGAGATTCTTTGCTGCCTGTGTTGTGTACAGTTTTGCTTAAATCTTTGGTACGTTTACCTTGGCTCTTTCCGTTGATGAAAAGTTCTACCGTTGGGTGGTTGGTGTACACAAATACAGGAGTGATTTCTCCTTCACGACCTTTCCAATTCCAGTGAGGAAGGATGTGAAGTGTGTTCACCTCTTTGTTCCAATGGCTACGGTATAGGTAGTAGCGGTCTTTCGGAATACCAGCTAAGTCGATAATACCAAATAGCGAGCTATGGCTTGGCCAGTTGGTGTAGTATGGAGTTGGCTCGCCTAAGTAGTCGAAACCTGTCCAAACGAACTCACCCATACAGTATGGAAGATCTTCGTGTTGCATAAAGTCATCTTCTGGAAGGTTAGACCATCCGCAATGTTCTACGTCGTACGATGAACTTTGGTGATCGTCGTACTTCTGCATCGACTTGCGCTCTACTGGAAATTTATAGATACCACGTGAGCTAAGTGTTGATGCTGTTTCGCTACCTAAGATTAATTGTTGAGGTAGTTTAGCGTAGTTCTCTTGGTATTTGTGTGGGCGGTAGTTGAAACCAGCCACATCCATTACGGCTGCAAAGTTGTTGTTCACAACTGCATCAGGATTATCCATTCCTTGTGTAACAGGACGAGAAGCATCTTCGCGGTGGCAAATATCTTGAAGGAAGCGTGCTACCTTCGGACCACCAGCTGTATACTGCTCGGGCACTTCGTTTCCGATACACCACATCACAATACTTGCACTGTTGCGGAAGTTGTGTAGTAGGTTTACCATATCTTTTTCTGCCCATTCGTCGAAATACTTGTTGTATCCGTTCTGACATTTAGCTCTTTTCCATTCGTCGAAAGATTCTGCCATAAGCATCATACCCATCTCGTCGCAAGCACGTACCAATTCTGGTGCAGGCATGTTGTGAGAGGTACGGATAGCGTTACATCCCATATCTTTAAGAATACGCACTTGACGGCGTACGCCAGCTTCGTTGATTGCGCCACCCAATGGACCTAAGTCGTGGTGGTTACATACACCTTTGAAGATGGTACGTTCGCCATTCAAGAAGAAGCCTTTCTCAGGAATAATCTCGATACTGCGGATACCGAAGCGTGTTTCGTATTCGTCTTTCAACGTATTGCCTACGTATAATTTCGAGGTAGCTGTATAAAGATCGGGTGTGTCTACGTTCCAAAGTTTTGGATTGTCTACAACCATATCTTGTTCAAATACCTGTCCATCGTATTTTGTTAACTTCGATTCGCTGTTAGCGACTACAACACCTTTATCGTTTTTAACTTCCGTTACTAAACGGATGTTTTCTAACGCTACGTTTGCAGGTTTATCGATTTTAGTTTTTACGTTTACCTTTGCAAATTCTTTGCTTACAGTAGGCGTAGTTACTTGTGTTCCCCAAATCGGAATGTTTACATCTTCGGTAACGATGATGTGTACGTTGCGATAAAGTCCAGCACCAGGATACCAGCGAGACGATTCTGGAAAGTTTTCCAAACGTACAGCCAGTGTATTTTCTTCGCCTGGTTTAAGGAACGACGTAATATCGAAGTGGAACGAATTATAACCATAAGGCCAAAATCCAACCTCTTTACCATTGATATATACGTGTGCATTACTCATTGCACCATCAAAAAGGATGGTAGCTTTCTTGCCAGCCTCGAAAGTTGGAGCGGTGAAATTAGTGCGATACCAACCCACACCAACAAACGGAAGTCCGCCCGTGCGACCAGCATGTTCAAGCGCCTTGTCTTGTCCATCTTGTGCGATGGCAACCTCTTGCTTGTCGTTTTGAGCACTGAAAGGACCATAGATTGCCCAATCGTGCGGAACTGTTACAGATTGCCAAGCTTCGTCGTTAAAGTCTGGCGTAGTAAATTGCGCGTTGTCTTCTCTTGTGAACTTCCAATTCTTTTCTAATTGAAAGGCTGTACGTGTTTGAGCATTAAGCGTCGTAAAGCAACACAAGCAGATGACTAAAAATGATAAGTTCATTCTTTTCATCGGATTATTCGGTGTTAAATTTATGAAGCCCAAAGATAATTAATTTTTTCGAGAATGTAATAATCTATCAAATGTATATAGTTTTTTATCTCTAAAGGGTAGACGAAGCGCTATTTGCACGAAATAGTTGCGGCAGATAGCGCTTTTTAGATTTTGGGGGTTGTGATGTTTGTTTTTAGTCAACGAGACCGTTGAGGTCTAAGTAGGCGAATTGCATCTCTTCGTTTAAGTTCAGTATGAGTCTGTGATTATCTTTGTCGTAACAAAACGAGTTTATTTCATACGCTGTTTCTAATGTTTTGATGTAATTGCCGTTTAGGTCAAATACGAGGATTGTCGAGGGATAGTTATATTTTAGCTTTCCGTTTGCATCTTTCTCAAAATTAACTTTGCCTGAATAGGATACGATGATTTTATCGCGGCAAATGATGGGAGTGATGTAATCGCGAATACCTTTGGTTTCATTGCCCCATCTAGGTCCATATATGTTGTGTTTTAAATTACCATCAAGGCTGCAAATAGTCATGAGGTCGTGGTTGGAGTAGCATTCTACATAGATATTGTGTTCTATAGAGGCGATAAAGTTAATGCGTTTCTTTTTAATCTCGGGATGGTCATTCTTCATCAGTTCAATTTCTCCTGTGCTCATATTCCATTTACCAACAGAGGTCTTAAAATCATTATTTCCAATCGGGGTGATAATTCGACTGATGCATAGGGTATCATTTACGTATATATATTCGCTGGGGAATTGGCGTGGCTTGATTTTTATCTTTACGTGAGGCTCGTAGAAAGGGTCGGCAAGCACGCTGTCTAAATCGAAAGTCAAGATGTTTAGTTTGCCGTGGTCGGAGACGTAGAATTTGTTGCGTGCTTCGTCAATGCCTATGCTTCCTAATATTGCTATTTCTCGTGGACCTGGTCCTTTATTTGCAGTACTAGCACGGTATTTGAATGTTTTTTTATCAAAGAGGTGTATGAGTTTGTCATAAGATTCTATATCTTGTATGAGTAAATAGTCTCCCATCGTGTATAGTTCTGCACGACTGTCAATTAGGACATCCTCAATCACGATCTCTTTGATTTTGTCTTTAACGTTAACTATATTGTCGCGTTCGTCTTGATATTTTTCTACTTCGGAGCTTTCGGAGCAGCTCCAACAGAAGCTGATAAGTAATAGGGGGAATAATTTGTTCATGGTTTTACAATTTAAAGATTTATAGTCTTCTACGATATCTTAGTAGTTGGACAAAAATACATTATTATTGTTAGCGGACAAAAGTAATTACGACTTTTCTAGCGTAAATGCACGAAAAGAACATTATTCAGTCTCTATCCCTATCATAGGAATAAGATATTTGGTTGTTTATTTCCGCTCTTACCCCTAAATCTGGTTGTTTTCAATGATTCCGTTTACGTATCAGCAAATAAAAAAGGCAAAACCTGTAACCCTCATCGGAACAGCTTTTGCCTTTATATAATGTGATATCTCTCTGAAATAGTTTTATACAAGCTGCCACCTCATCGGGGCAGCTTGTGGAGCTATTTCATCAAACGAGCTTAGTTTTACTAGTCTACCATCTCTTCACCCCAAGAAGCTTTGTTCAAGCGCTTGTAAGTGTTGTAACGCCAGTTAGCGTTTGTTTGAGCAGCAGCGAACAACTCTTTTGCTTCAGCTGGGAATTGTTTCAATAATGAAGTATAACGTACTTCGCCCATTAAGAAGTCTTGGAATTTATCCCATTGAGGCTCTTTAGAGTCTAATGTAAATGGATTCTTTCCTTCTTCTTCCATCATTGGGTTATAACGCCATAGGTGCCAGTATCCACATTCTACTGCGCTTGCTTCTTCAGATTGAGCTTTACCCATTCCTTTACGCAATCCGTGGCTAATACATGGAGAATAAGCGATGATTAATGATGGTCCGTTATAAGCCTCAGCTTCGCGGATAGCCTTCAATGTTTGTGCTTGGTTTGCACCCATAGCGATTTGAGCTACGTATACATAACCGTATGTTGTTGCTATCAATCCAAGATCTTTCTTACGGATACGTTTTCCTGCTGATGCAAATTTAGCAACTGCACCGATTGGAGTTGATTTAGACGATTGTCCTCCTGTGTTAGAATAAATCTCAGTATCTACTACCAATACGTTAACGTTTTCGCCCGAAGCTAATACGTGGTCTAATCCACCGAAGCCGATGTCATAAGCCCAACCGTCACCACCAATGATCCATTGAGAACGCTTGATTAGGTATTGGCTAAGATCGTTGATCTGTTTGCAGAAATCACAAGAGCATGCAGCAACCAATGGTTTGATCTGTGCAGCTAAAGCGATTGTAGCGTCAGCATCTTCTTTCTTCTCGATCCACTCAGTGAATAAAGCTTTAAGTTCGTCCGAACAGCAGTCGCAAGCTTGAGCTTCTGTCATTAGGCGAACCAAACGGTCACGCATCTTAACAGTAGCGATACGCATACCTAAACCAAACTCAGCATTGTCTTCGAACAATGAGTTTGCCCAAGCTGGACCATGTCCTTGTTCGTTTTTAGTATATGGAGTAGATGGAGCAGAACCAGAGTAGATAGATGTACAACCTGTTGCATTGGCAATCATCTGACGATCTCCAAATAGTTGCGAGATTAACTTCACATAAGGAGTTTCTCCACAACCAGCACATGCACCAGAGAACTCAAATAGAGGTGTAGCAAACTGTGAGTTCTTCACGTTTGATTTTACATCTACTAAGTTTTGTTTTGTTTTTACGCTTGTAGAACAGAAATCCCAGTTCTTTTGCTCTGGCATCTCAGTTGCAAGAGGAGACATTTTCAATGCTTTACCTTGCTTGTTACCTGGACAGATATCAACACAGTTGTTACAACCTAAACAGTCAAGTGGATTCACCTGCATACGGAATGTCATGCCTGCAAATGCTTTACCTGTTGCTTTCAATGTTGCAAATTCAGGTGCTTTAGCTTGCTCTTCTTCGTCCAAAACAAATGGGCGGATCGTAGCGTGAGGACATACATAAGCACATTGGTTACATTGGATACAGTTTTCTGAAATCCATGCTGGAACGAATGCCGCTACACCACGTTTCTCATAAGCCGAAGTTCCTTGTTCCCAAGTACCATCTTCGCGACCATTAAATGCTGATACAGGAAGATCATCACCCGCTTGTGCATTGATAGGACGTACGATGTTTTTGATAAATGCAGGAGCGTTGTCTTCAGTTGTAGTAACATCTTCGTTACCTGTTAGGTTAGCCCATTCAGCAGGTATCTCGATTTTTACATATTCAGAACCACGGTCTACCGCAGCGTAATTCATGTTAACGATGTCTTCACCTTTCTTACCGTAGCTCTTAACGATGAATTTCTTCATCTGCTCTACAGCTAGTTCAGTAGGGATAACACCAGCGATACGGAAGAATGCAGATTGAAGAATAGTATTTGTTCTATTACCCAAACCAATCTCTCTTGCGATAGCTGTTGCGTTTACGATATAGAAGTTTACGTTGTTAACTGCTAAATCGCGCTTAACTTTAGCTGGAAGGTTTTTCACCACCTCTTCAGCGTTCCATATAGTGTTTAAAAGGAATGTACCATTCTTCTTCAAACCTTTAGTGATATCATATAGGCGTAGGTACGCTTGTACGTGACATGCAATAAAGTCTGGAGTGTTTACCAAGTAAGTAGAACGGATAGGATCGTTACCAAAACGAAGGTGAGAGCAAGTGAAACCTCCCGATTTCTTAGAGTCGTAAGCAAAATATGCTTGACAATACTTGTCTGTGTTATCACCAATAATTTTTACAGAGTTTTTGTTAGCACCAACAGTACCGTCAGCACCTAATCCGTAAAATTTAGCTTCGAACGGACCATTCTCCAATACGATTTCTTCTTTCATAGGAAGCGAAGTAAACGTAACATCATCAACGATACCTACAGTAAAGTGATTCTTAGGAGTTCCCATTGCTAAGTTCTCATATACACCAATAACTTGAGCTGGCGTAGTATCTTTAGAAGATAGACCATAACGACCACCTACAATAACAGGCGCATTCTCTGTTCCGTAGAAACAGTCTTTAACGTCTAAGTACAATGGCTCACCAGTAGCTCCTGGCTCTTTAGTTCTGTCAAGAACAGCAATTGTTTTAGCCGTCTTAGGCACAGCAGACAAGAAGTGTTTAGCAGAGAATGGACGGTACAAGTGTACAGAAACCAAACCAACTTTTTCTCCTTTAGCTGTCATATAATCAATAGCTTCGCGTGCAGCTTCTGTAACAGAACCCATAGCGATGATTACACGGTCAGCATCTTCAGCTCCGTAGTAGTCAAATAGGTTATATTTACGACCTGTAACAGTAGCTAATTTCTCTAAGTACTCTTCTACAACACCAGGAACTGCATCGTAAAATTTGTTAGAAGCCTCACGTGTTTGGAAGTAGATGTCTGGGTTTTGAGCAGTACCACGAGCCACTGGGTTCTCAGGGTTTAACGCTCTCTTACGGAAATCTGCTAATGCATCTTGATCAATAAATGGAATTAAATCCTCTTGGTCAATAGCTTCGATCTTTTGAATCTCGTGAGATGTACGGAATCCGTCAAAGAAGTGCATAAATGGAATGCGTGTTTTAAGCGTAGCTAAGTGAGCTACACCCGCAAGGTCCATAACCTCTTGTACTGATCCTGTTGCAAACATGGCAAAACCTGTTTGTCTTGCAGCCATCACATCTTGGTGGTCACCAAAAATAGAAAGAGCTTGTGCAGCAAGTGAACGAGCTGTTACGTGGAATACAGTAGGTAACAACTCTCCTGCAATCTTGTACATGTTTGGAATCATCAACAATAATCCTTGTGATGCTGTAAACGTAGATGTTAACGCACCAGCTTGTAGGGCACCGTGCAATGCACCTGCTGCTCCACCTTCTGATTGCATCTCTTCCACTTTAACAGTTTCTCCAAAGATGTTTTTTCTGCCTGCTGCAGACCACTCATCTACGTACTCAGCCATCGTAGAGGATGGTGTGATAGGATAAATCGCTGCCACTTCGCTAAACATATAAGCGATGTGTGCTGCTGCTTGGTTTCCATCACAAGTCAAAAATTTCTTTTGCTTTGCCATTTTAATTTTTTATTTAAAGTAAAACTATATATTTATTATTTATATCAATACAAGAATCCCAAAAGCCATAGTGGGATCATATTTGGCTCATCCACCTCTGCTTTATCAATCGCATAGGTGTATAGCGGATTTATTTTTCCCTTCACGTGTTCTTCAACCTTGAAGTTATATATTCCATCCACTAAAAACTGGGCATTGTTTGTTGCTGCATTTATTTTATGGTCTTTCTGCAATTGATTGTAGAAAAAAGTCTCTCTTACGGATTGAGCTTTCACCGTAGAGGGGCGGATGGGGTATAACAGGTTAGAGTTATACATATATACTTTACTCGGTTTTTTAGGAAACTCTTCTCCTTCGGGGTATAGCATATTTACTAAACGCGCATCAGCCAAGTATTTAATGTAGTTCATCACAGTAGCGCGAGAGGTTTGAATCTCTTTGCTGAGCTGACTCACATTCGGTGTACAAGGTGCCGATACAGCCAATAGATAGAGTAATTTACGCAATTTGGGTAAATAACTTTGTTCCATTTGTTTGAGGTAGAAAACATCTACTTCTAACGTCATATTCATGGTTTTAAGTAGGTTTTCAGAGAAATTGCGTTTCTCTAAAAAGAAAGGATAAAATCCATGATGTAAGTAATCTTGAAAGTGAGCCATTGGTTTAACTACTTGCGTAATCTCCTTTGTAATCTCTTTTTGATTTTCGCGTATTTGATCTAACGTGTAGGGTTGGAAATTAGAACCAGCCATTAGGTTTAAATACTCTCTAAACGAAAGTCCTCTTAAGTTATACGAAACAACTTTACCTGATAGGTCTGGATTTTCCTCTTTCAAACGCATCACCGAAGAACCTGAGAATACAATCTTTAGGTCTTGAAAGTGATCATAACAGTAGCGTAGCTCCTTAGACCAATCGGGGTATTTAAATACCTGATCAATTAGTAATACAGATCCACCTTTAGAACGAAATTCGTCAGCAAAATCAATCAATGTACGCTCGGTAAAATAAAAATGATTGAGGTTGATGTACAAACAAGATTTGTTTCCGACCCCAAAAAATTCGCGCGCATAGTCTAACAAGAACGTGGTTTTACCAACGCCTCTTGTTCCTTTGATTCCAATTAATCGGTCGTCCCAATTAATCTCGTCCATCAATCCTCTTCTCACCAGAGGCACGTCGTGCTCCAAGAGATAGTTATGTGTTTTAAAGAATGTTTCCACAGTAAATCATTTATCTGTCGCAAAAATAGAAACTATTTCCCACATTGCAATGCAGAGATTGCAAAAACAATCGTTTTTGTTTATTTAGGATAGACAATTTAACGAAAAAGATAGTTTACAAGGTATCTTTTAGGTTAAATTGCCGCTCTTTGTTCTGTTTATGCTGAATATTAATCCAATATTTTTACCCAATTGAATTCGTCAGCCTCGTCACCATATTGGATGGCTCTGAGTTTGTTGTACAGTTTTTCGGAGATTGGACCTGGTTTGCCATCCGTTGAGAATACGTATGATTTATTCTCATCCAAATCGTCGATGCGTTGGATTGGGCTAATTACGGCTGCTGTTCCGCATGCACCTGCCTCTTGGAATGTGGCAAGTTCGTCTTCTGCTACCTGTCTGCGTTCTACAGTCATGCCCATTGATTCTGCCAATGTCATCAAACTCTTGTTGGTGATTGATGGGAGTATTGAGCTTGATAGTGGCGTGATGTAGCTATTGCCTCGGATACCGAAAAAGTTAGCTGGACCACATTCGTCAATATATTTCTTCTCTTTTGCATCTAGATACAATACAGCCGAGTAGCCTAATTCGTGTGCTTTCTCGCCAGCGGCTAAACTTGCAGCGTAGTTACCACCTACTTTAATAGTACCTGTTCCGAGTGGAGCAGCACGATCATATCCTCTAAGTATTGCCATCGCTGTAGGTTTAAATCCTTCTTTGAAGTACGGACCTACTGGCGTAACAAAAATCATAAAGAGATACTCTTTGGCTGGGCTTACACCTACTTGTGCACCAAGTCCGAGCATAATTGGGCGGACGTATAGTGCAGCACCACTTTCGTAAGGAGGAATAAAACGTTCGTTTAGTTTCACAACCTTACGTACAGCCTCTTCAAATTGTTCTACAGGAAGTTCAGGCATGCGAATGCCTCGACTCGATGCTTGCATGCGTTTTGCATTCTCGTCCATGCGGAATACACGTGCCTTACCATCTTGTCCTTTAAAAACTTTCAACCCTTCAAAAGACTCTTGTCCATAATGTAAGCAAGTAGCACCCATGTGGATGTTAATTGTGTCTGAAGAACTTACTTCAAGTTCACCCCACTTACCATCACGGTAATAGCATCTTACATTATAATCTGTTTTCATGTAGCCAAACGATAAATTTGACCAATCTATATGTTCCATTTTCTTATTTGTTATTAGATTGTAATCACAAAAATAAACCTTTTTCATCTAAATTTACTACATTTGCAAGAAAATAATGTAAGAATGAAAGTAATTGATCAAATCCGTAACAGTGATAAAACAGCTTTTTCGTTTGAGATACTACCTCCAATGAAAGGGAATAGTATTGAGAAGGTGTATAATGTAATTGATAAGCTGCGCGAGTTTGACCCCAAGTATATCAATATAACATCGCATCACAGCGAGAATGTATATAAAACGATGCCCGACGGAAGTTTTCAGAAAGTAAATATCCGTAAGCGTCCGGGAGCAGTTGCGATTGCAGCAGCCATCCAAAATAAATATGGTATCACTGCCGTTCCGCACATGATTTGTAAGGGATTTACCAAAGAAGAGACCGAATATGCACTGATCGATCTTAACTTTTTGGGCGTTTACGATCTTTTATTGCTTCGTGGAGATGTAAAAACGATGGAGGCTTCGCAGTCAACCAATCTAAGTCATGCACATGCTACAGACTTGCAACAACAAGTAATGCAGTTTAATGAGGGGATTGATTTAGATGGAAATACTTTTGATAAGCCAACAACTTCATTTTCGTTTGGCGTAGCAGGTTATCCAGAGAAGCACGAAGAGGCACCTAATATGGATTCGGATATTTTCTATCTAAAAGAGAAAGTGCGCAACGGTGCTGATTATGTTGTTACGCAAATGTTTTTCGACAATGCAAAGTACTTCGCATTTGTAGAACGTTGCAGAGCCGAAGGCATCACCATTCCAATTATACCAGGTATAAAGCCCGTCGTATTTAAAAATCAACTAACGGTGCTCCCCAAAATATTCAGATCAGAGATACCCGAAGTATTTGCCAAAGAGCTACGCCAATGTCAAACCGAAGAGGCATGTAAGCAACTTGGTGTAGAGTGGTGTATTTCTCAATGTAAAGAGTTGATCGAATACGGTGTTCCGAGTTTACATTTCTATTCATTAATGGCTTCAGAGAGTGTAAAAAAAGTAGCTCAAGCAATATACTAAAAAACTATGTATTTTAAAGACATCATCGGACAGGCAGAGATTAAGCGCCAATTAATCCAAACGGCTCATACAGGCAATATCGCCCATGCACAACTATTCTGTGAACCAGAAGGCGCTGGAGGTTTTGCATTAGCACTCGCTTATGCACGCTATTTAAACTGCGACAACCGCACAGCAGAAGATTCGTGTGGCAACTGTCCATCTTGTCTAAAATACGATGGATTGGTACACCCCGATCTACACTTTGTATTTCCTATGGTGGCAAGCAAAGAGAAGAAAAAGGATGTCTGTGATGATTATCTACCCGAGTGGCGTAACTTTCTGCAAGAGCATACTTACTTTAATTTGAATACATGGCTAAGCTCTATCGAAGCGGATAATAAGCAAGCAATTATTTATGCCAAAGAGAGTGACGAGATACTACGTAAGCTAAGTCTTAAAGCACAAGAAGCTACCTATCGCGTTTTGTTTGTTTGGTTACCCGAGAAGATGAACGATGCTTGTGCGAATAAACTCCTTAAACTGATTGAAGAGCCGCCACACAATACTCTTTTCTTTTTGGTTTCCGAAGCACCAGAACAGATTATTAGCACGATACAATCACGTGCTCAGCGCATCAATATTCGCGGAATTGCTCCAGAAGATATGATGCAAAACCTAACCACTCGTTTAGGTTTAACGTACGACGATGCACAAAATGTAGCGCATATAGCGAATGGAAACTATATTAAAGCAGCAGAAACAATAAGTTTGAGTGAGGAGAATATGTTGTTTCTCGAAATGTTCAAAAGTATGATGCGTAACTCTTGGTCACGCAATGTAAAGGGAATGAAAAGTTCGGCAGATCAGTTCGCTACAATAGGACGTGAACGCCAAAAGAATTTCTTCAACTATACTCAGCGCTTAATAAGAGAGAATTTTATGTACCGCTTCCAATCGCCCGAACTCAACTATATGAATATAGAAGAAGCACAATTCTCTTCTAAATTTGCCCCTTTTGTAAACGAGCGCAATGTATTTGAACTGATGGAAGAGTTAGAGAAAGCAGAGCGACACGTCAGTCAAAATGTAAATTCCAAGATGGTATTTTTTGATCTATCGCTACGTATCACTGTGCTACTTAAGCGTTAAGGTGTAACACTTCTTTTAGTTGAAGCGAAACACCAATTTCCCCCAAAACATACGTAATGGCATTGGATAATACTGCGTACTTTCGTAGTATGCATTGAACATATTATCTACTTTGAATGTAAATGTGAGCATTTTATGTTCCTTTAGCTTCAAGTTATAGCCAACCTCTATATTATGTGTCGTATACTTATTCGTTTGATACGATTCGTCTGCTGTGGTAAACCGTACATCTGTAAATGATGCATTGTAGTGAGCCCACACTTTATCTTTAAATGCAAACCGATAACCAGCATTCCACCTGTTACGTGGCATGTATGGTAGTTGTCTTCCTTGTGTATCATCATCGCGTTCGCTATTATCTACCGAATGGGTGTAGCCGTAATTAAAGTTTACCAAGTGAGAGGTGTGCTGATACTTAAACCGAATATCTGTAGTTAGTTCCATCCCTTGAGATGTCACCTTACTAAAGTTTACTGGCTCCCAAATGTAACCATTCCCTTTCGGAATCCACATAATCCAGTTATCTATATCCATGTAATAGTAGGTTGCTTCCATCTTTAGATCAAAAGGACCTATGGTAGGTTCGCTGATAAAACTGATATCGGACGACCACCCTTTTTCGGGCTTTAAATCTGGATTTCCACCAGGTAACCAGTAAAGATCGTTGAGTGATGGTGTGCGGTAGTTATAGCTGTTTGATGCTTTCAGTGTAAGATATTTGTCAATCAGTCGGTAACGCCCCGATATATTATATATAGCATAGAAATCCGCATCAATCTGTTCGGCTGTAACGCTGGCATCTACATGCAGCTTTTGTGTTGCGCGGTAGGTAGCCATCAGTTTAAGTGAAGCTGTATTTCTGTCGATCGAACCATTTTCGAAATTATCAGAGGTCACTTTATCAAGCCTATATAAAAAGGAGGTCGAAAGATCAATCTTTTTAAAGCCCTTATACCCATAGTCTCCACCAAATATATAACTATTGTTTAGATTATGTTGCGTGTCAATGTATTCAGACTCTAACGCCCTACGTTGGTAACGCATCCGACCATTTAGGTAAGAGAAATATGCTTTGAAGTTGTGCTCCTTTCGTGCTCCTTCGTAACTAGCTAGGGTACGGATATTTTCGGACCTGCTTTGTTCGGTAAATGTTGGGTTACCAAGTATGAATTGAGGTAACGACCGATCATCATACTGCCACCAACCAATCGCCGCAATGCGATCTCCTTTTGCTGTTAGATAGTATAGCTCCTGCATTACGCCACTCTGTTTGTAGTCTGCATCTCTACGGCGTTCGTATGTAGGCTCTGAGCTGTAGACCTTATTCAGGTATCGGAAATTGTTTTCGGACTGCTGATAATAAACACGTGTAGAGCTAGTCAAGTTCTTTTTCGTAAACTTAGCCGTCAATGCCTCAGTGAAGGTTTTGTTCGATGCCACTTCTGTTAAAACAGAGAAGCTCGGACGTTCAACTGCCTTGCTCGAATTTGAGAAATTAACACTACCCCCCAATGCTCCACTTCCTTCAGATTGGGCACTTCCCCCATGATGCAATGCAATATCATCAACAAAATAGATAGGTATTTGCGAAAAATCAAAACTCCCCAGTTGAGGGGAGTTTAAGGATATCCCGTTCCACAAAACTTGTGTGTGCGATGCAGCTGTACCTCTAAATGATGCAGTAGCCATTGCACCCTGCCCCATACTTTTGATCTGTATAGACGATGCCTCCAAAAGTAATTCGGATAAACTTTTAGTTCTGTTTCGTTCAATTTCGATTTGCGAGAGAACGGTTACTTTTGTGCCAACAGCTTCCGGCTTCATTTTAGCATCCGAAGTGATTATCACTTCTTTCAAGTTCGCTTTTTGTTCTTGTGCAGTGGTTACTCCACTGACAAGAAGCAGCAACTGAATTAGATACAACTTATTTTTATGCATTGATTTATTTTATTCGAAATAGATAAAATGAGGAAAAATACCCGCTTTAAACATGCTAATCTCTTTACCATTGCTCGGATCATATTCATAAACCCTTCCTTTTGATATAGAGCCGTACCGTACTTCTATGAAAAAGATTGTATTCTCTTTGGATATGGTCATTAGATAAACAGTCCAAGCATTATTTTCTGTAGTTGGATTGATGATCGGCTCCGTTGGAGCCGTTGGATTTTTAGTATCTATCGTATAGACCTTTCTGCTCGAATTAAAATAGATTGTATTTTTGTCTGGCGAAATATCAATACACGAAACCCAGTCATTGATTGCAAGGTGAGAAACATTGATTGTATGAATAACTTTTTCGGTAGATGGATCAATACAATAAATATCTGAAAGCCCTAATACCCACAAACGATCTTGACTATCCATTATTAGTTTAGTAAAGTCGACCAATTGAATTGTTTTACCGTTTGCTTTCTTAATCGGACGTTTTCCTTCAGCCGTTAGATTCTTCAGATCAAATACAACAAGTTCGTCTCCACCTACAAAAAGTTTATTCTCTACTAGTTGCATTTGGAACGAGCGTCCCTTTAAGGCGATCGTTCTACGCAGAACATCGCGTTTCTTCCCATGATTTATATCCATAATCATAAGCCTAGAACTCATTTTCTGATCTGTTACAGCGATGGAGTCTCCCCCTAAATGCTGAACATACATCGGAATTACATCCAAACCAACACCATCTGCTTTAATAGACATGGTTTCGATAGATTGAAATGTTTTGGAATCAAAAACTTCAAGCTTTCTTGAGTTATTTAAAGGCACATAAAACCGATCATCTATTTTTGTTATTGATTGAGCTACGTCACCCATTGGGCGGTTATTCAATTTTCTAAAAATATCGTGTTGCGTTTTTCCGCTATCAAATAAGGCTGTAAGTGAAGCTGTACCATACCCAAACTGCCCTTCATTCACTACAAATGCACGAATTTTATCTACAGAAGGCACTACATCATCTCCTTCATCACCATCAGTTGGAGGAACAATCTCCTCAGTTGGAGGTGTAAGAGGCTCTATCTCTTTCTCACAAGCGACAAGGGCAATCCCTAGAGCGAATAATAAAGGCGAAAACTTTCTGAAATTGAACATAATAAATATAATTAGTATTATTAGATATAATACTTCAAGGAGGAGTAATGGGAAAGATTGGACAGAATACAAATAGAATTGAATCAAAGCCAACTAACCATGCCTTAAGCCCGAAGCACATTAAAATTAATTTGCCTTGGCAGGTCTTCTGGCTACCTCAACTTATGCGCCTTCCCATTGGATAACCAACAGTGACTCTATTGCATAGTTTTAACGAGGATTACAGCTGCGGGTACAGCTCCGAAATCAAATCGGATTCCCATTTTAAATAAACAAATTAAAATTTGTATTATACCAAAACGGTGCAAAGCTAATCAAAGTATTTTATACTTTGATCGATTTTTTAATTTAAAATAGCAAGAAGGGCAACTCTAAATTTCATAAAGCAGTAATTCGTTGTGTGATTTTATTCAGTACGTATGCACAGCTATGTAGCATGATCTATTTCGAGTCAGCTTTTTATTTTATTTATTAGCTTTTACGCTAAAATATAAGTATATTTGTTTGATGATCATATAGAATAATAATTATCATAATACACACATACAATATGTTATTTGCCTTTTTACTCACACTATTTGCAGGACTTGCAACAACCTTAGGAGCTTTAATTGTTTTTAATGAACGAACAACATCTAAGAAATTTCTTTCTTTTGCTCTTGGTCTTTCCGCTGGAGTAATGATATACGTATCATTTATGGAAATTATTCCAGAGGCACATCATGCCATGAGCCAATATTACGGGGCGGGTAAAAAAGCAGATGTGATGACTGTTGTTTTCTTCTTTGTTGGCATTGCGATTATTGCAATTATTGACAGATTAATTCCGAATGCAGAGAATCCGCACGAAATTCATTCACCAGAGGAGGTTGGAGATGTTTCAAACAAAAAATCGCTTGGCAGAGTCGGGATAATGACTGCATTAGCCATCGCAATACATAACTTTCCCGAAGGCATGGCTACATTTCTGAGTGCACTCGAAGATCCGAAGTTAGGTGTTGCCATCGCTTTTGCCATTGCCATACATAATGTACCCGAAGGTATTGCAGTTGCAATTCCTGTATTTCAATCTACTGGCTCAAAAAAGAAAGCGATCACCTGGGCTTTTTTATCCGGACTAGCCGAACCTGTTGGAGCTATTGTTTGCTACCTTGTGTTGATGCCTTTTTTAACACCCATGGTTTTGGGTGCAATGTTTGCCATTGTAGCCGGTATTATGGTGTTTATATCGCTCGACGAACTTTTACCTGCAGCAGAGAAGTGGGGTGAACATCATACATCGATCTGTGGTGTGATTTTGGGAATGGCTATAATGGCAGTTTCGTTATTATTGTTTTAACGTAGTGATATAAGCCGTATACTTTTTAGTTAACTCCCGTAATGTTTTGACCTAAAAACAGCGCGGTTTCCGTTATAAAACATTGCGGATTTTATTCAGTTACTGGACTAAAATAGACACTGTCTAATATGAAATAGACAGTAGGGTACTCCTCGATACACAGTGTCTATCTCTAAATAGACAACGTCTGTTTTTGAGCCAAAATTGTTAGGCGAATTTTTGTAAAATGCATGCATCTAAGG
>CAMQTD010000045.1 GCA_947036995.1 uncultured Parabacteroides sp. | reverse complement strand
GATTGCCCTGAAGTAAAGTATTTGCTAAATAATTATAGGAATTTATTATACTCCCATTTTTCTCAGGTCTTCATCGACCGTGCCAATTCCTGTTATTCCAAAGTTATTAATTAATATAGCAGCAACATTTGGAGATAAGAAAGCTGGTAATGTTGGTCCTAACTTAATATTTTTTACTCCTAAGGATAGTAATGCTAATAATACGATAACAGCTTTTTGCTCGTACCACGCTATATTATATTGGATTGGTAAATCATTAATATCATCTAGATTAAATGCCTCTTTTAGCTTTAAAGCGATTACTACCAGTGAGTAGCTATCGTTACATTGACCAGCATCCAATACTCTAGGTATCCCAGCAATGTCCCCTAGGGCTAATTTATTATAACGATACTTTGCACATCCAGCTGTTAGTATAACACTATCATGTGATAGCTTTTGAGCAAATTCCGTATAGTATTCACGACTTTTCATTCGACCATCGCATCCAGCCATCACAACGAAATTTTTAATCAAACCTGCCTTTACAGCATTAACAACTTTATCAGCAAGTGCTATCACTTGTGCGTGAGCGAATCCTCCGATTATCTCTCCACTTTCTATTTCTGTTGGAGCACTGCAACTCTTAGCGTGTTCGATTAGTTTGGAGAAGTCTTTTGGTTGATTATTAACTCTATCTTCAATATGTGTAAACCCCGTGAATCCAGATGTTCCTGTTGTGTAAACTCTGTTCGAGTAATTTGATTTTGAAGGGGGTGGTACGATACAGTTTGTAGTAAAAAGAACAACCCCATTAAAAGATTCAAATTCAGAAACCTGTTTCCACCAAGCACCACCATAATTACCAATTAAGTGATTATACTTTTTGAATGCTGGATACGAGTGGGCTGGAAGCATCTCTCCGTGCGTGTAAATATCTACTCCACTATCTTTTGTCTGCTCCAACAACTCTTCTAGATCTCTAAGATCATGACCACTAATAAGTATCGCAGGTTTTGAGCCAACGCCAAGCTTCACCTTCGTTATCTCAGGGTTTCCGTATTTAGTCGTATTGGCCTTGTCTAGTAGAGACATCGCTTTTACACCATATGCTCCGCACTCTAAAACTAATGCTGTTAATTTATCTGCTGACGTATTAGTCATAGTTGTTTCAACTAGAGCCTTCTGTATAAATATATTTAGTAAAGGATCTTCAAAGCCTAAATTATATGCGTGCTCTACGTAGGCTGCCATTCCTTTTACACCATATATTGTAAGTTCTTTCAACGAACGAATATCTTCGTCCTCAGTGGACAAAATACCAATACTTTTCGCTTTTACACACATATCTTCGTATAAATCCTCCCTCCATATAATCATATCACAGTCACTAGGGATATCTCCACCTACAGACTTTAATTCATTTATTAAACGATTTCTAAGATCATATGACTCTTTTATTTTTGAGACAAATCTATCTGTATCAAAGTTTGCATTAGTAATTGTCATGAATAACGAATCAATAATAAACTTATTCACTAATGGGATTTCAACCCCTTTATCTCTCAAATTAACGGCTAATATTGAGATTCCTTTAACGGTGTAAATTAATAGGTCTTGTAGTCCTGCAACTTCTGGAGTTTTTCCACAGACACCTTTTATTGTACAGCCTTGACCTTTGGCTGTTTCTTGACATTGATAACAAAACATAATCTATCTATTTTAATAGGTTCTACATTCGTGTTCAAAGTGCATTTGTAGACAAGAACCCTTTCTGTCTTCAAATTAACTATCTATTTTATGGACTTAATTAATTAAATCCATTCTTCTTTTTTCATTTCTCCTTTTACAGTAATGATAATTGACTTAATTGGAATATTTCGAATAGCTTTATCACGAGCTTTAAGCGCAATGCTTAGTAGTCCATTACAACAGGGCACTTCCATTGTTAGTACAGTCAGTGTATTGATTTTTGCTTCGTCAATCATCATTACTAATTTGTCGATATAAATATCCAGTTTCGAATCTAGTTTAGGACAAGCTATTGCTAAACTTTTACCTTTAAGAAAACGGCTATGAAACTCACCACTTGCAAATGCTGTACAGTCTGCAGCTAAAAGTAAATCTGATTCATGGAAGTATCCAGATTGCGGATTTAGTAGATGCATCTGTACTGGAAACTGGGTTAGTTCAGAGCGATGTATTGCACCAGGAATCGCAACTTGTACTGGCTTAAAGCTCTGTGCCATTGTCCCAGGGCACCCACATAGTAAGGGTTCTTTATTTAAATAACTCTTTTTAGCTTGTTTAGTTGTCGGAATGTTTATGTTGTTATCTTTCAGGTAATTAATTCCTTGTTGATACAGCTCCATTTCACCGTGATCTTTTAAATGGTTTAAGTGAGCAGATATCACGTTTTCCCCTTTAGAAGCGATTCGTTGCATAACAGCCTCTTCACTATAAGGAGTTGCCTCACGCTCTTCAAGCTCAATTGCTCCCACAGGACATTCGCCAATACAAGCACCTAGTCCGTCACAGTAAAGGTCGCTTATTACAACTGCTTTCCCATCTATCATTTGCAATGCCCCTTCGTGACAGCCCTCTATGCAAATAGCGCAACCATTACAAATATCTTCATCTATTTTTATTATTTTCCTTTTCATATTATACTTTTCCACAAAAGTAAGGGGTAGTAATGCATAACTTTTGTAACATTTGTTACGTGCTCAAAAATATATTATCTTTACGCTATGAATAAGATATATAATAGTCCCATATTTAAGGGATTGACCATATTAGAAATAGATATTCTATTGAATGGGAGGCATAGTATAACTAGCTATAAGGCAGGGGATTTAATTGTAATTCAGGGTAGCCTCTATCATAGTTTGTTAATTGTTGACAGTGGAATTGTGCGTGGCGAAATGTCAAGTTTTGCAGGTAATAGTATTGTTATTGAGGATATCGAGGCTCCTCGAATTATTGCTCCAGCGATAATGTTTTCAAGTGACAATCGATTTCCTGTGACTGTGACTGCTGTTACCGATGTAGATATTGTATCAATTAAAGAGTCTGATTTTACTAAAATCATGCAATCAGACTATAGGGTACTGCATAATTTTATACGCAGTATCTCTGATCGCAATAAATTTCTTTCCGAAAGGGTTAGGATAATGAGTTTTGGGACGATTAAAAGTAAAATTGCAAACTATTTATTAAGTCAAATTAAAGAAAAACAAAATATTGATTTTAATATTCCACACACCCAACAGGATCTTGCGGATATGTTTGGAGTAACACGACCTGCTCTATCTCGTGCAATTAGCCAAATTGCAGAAATAGGTGTCTTTATATCGCATAAAAACCATTTTGTAATTAAAGATAAAAAGAAGCTTGAAGAGATTGCTTTAAAATAGCTTACAAAAGAATATTTAAGTGGATTAAGTATTGTAATATGGATTGATAAATTGGGGCGTTTGTTGGGTTAGTCTCGCGAACGTTAGTTGGAGTTACGATGTTTAGAGGGGTAACGGATATTAAGTTATCGGTATAGAGTATCTAAAATATACACGTGATGGGGTGTTATTCTTTATTTGCAAAAGATAGTGATCCCATAACTTTTACTGGAGATCCCTGAAATTGTAGTTTTCATTTATTTTAGCGCAAAAAAAAAGGGAACAAATAAGCCGTTAAGCTAATTTGTTCCCTTCAGTGCGGAGAGGGAGGGATTCGAACCCCCGGTACCTCGCAGTACAACGGTTTTCAAGACCGCCGCGATCGACCACTCTGCCACCTCTCCAGGCTTTTAAGGATAGTGTTATCCTTGATTGCGATGCAAAGGTAGGGTTATTTTTTATATATGCAATACTTTGCATGATTTATTTTCATTTTTCTGCAATCTTTTTTTTGAAAGATGAACAGAATAATGGTGTTTTGTATCGCAATCTATTTGTTTTTAGTCTCTTAGGTAGTATTCGATTGTTGTAACAATTCTCACCATTTTTTTATGTGGAGCGTTTCTATCTGTTACCGTAATAGAGAACTGTCCTTGTGTAGCTGTTTTTATTTTCCCTAGTTTACTTTTAGAGTCGAGAGCGAACTTCTCGGCAGCACTTCGTGCATTTTCTGTAGCCTTTTGGATCATGTCTGGTTTGATTTCATTTAACGATGTATAGTTGAACGAAACGTTACTTGTGCCATATTGCTCCGAAGAGACAGCGATTCCTGCTTTCATTAGTTCAGTAATATTAGCCATAGACTTTCTAACCTTCGCTACCTCGCTACTTGTTACGGTTATTGTAGAAGATATATTGTATCTAAAAGGAATTTCGTTCTGATTGCGGTAGGCATCAGCTTTATAATCTATCACATTAGGGATGGCGGTGGTGATATCAGCTGTTTTAATCCCCGACTTGGTTAAGAATTTAATGATTTGTTGATTGCTTTGTTCCATCTCGTTGTAAAGGGAATTCAAATTATTCCCCACAATCTTATAACTGATAGGCCATATCACATTGTTAGCCTCTACAGATCTTTCGGCAAGACCTTTAACAATAACAACGCGTTCGGATTCTTTGAAGTGTACAATACCACTTTTGATAAACATCCCTAAAGAAGCGATACCGATAGATAAAATAGTGGAAGCGATTAAAATGCTTTGCTTGTTCATTATATTTAATATTTGACTTGTTGATACTATGAAATAGATTGTTCGTTGCCAAACTTAATCAAAATAAAGAGAATAAACAGCTGTAAACTATTATTTTCTGCTTTTGAGGCACTCATTTTTATTGGTAGAGATGCATTTTGCAGCTCTTTTTTAAGATGCAGCTGATTATGATCTCTATACAGTACGCTATAACATATAAAATATCTAACTATTTTTATATTATGATGCATTTTGTTCGTCAGCAATCCGAAAGAAATTTATTACCTTTGTTGCATGAAAGAATTTATAATTACAGAAACTCTAACGGAGAAGGCTGTGCTGGTTGGTTTAATAACCTACCATCAGAATGAGCAAAAGGTGAATGAGTATTTGGCTGAATTAGCATTTTTGGCAGAAACTGCAGGTGCTATTCCAGTAAAACAATATACTCAGCGTGCTGACTATCCGCATCCTGTAACCTTTGTTGGATCAGGTAAGATACAAGAGATTAAGGAGTATATTGAAGAGAATGAGATTGGAATTGTCATCTTTGATGACGAGCTAACGCCAAAGCAGTTGCGTAATATCGAAAAAGAATTGCAAGTGAAGATTCTGGATCGTACAAGCTTGATCTTAGATATCTTTGCAAAACGAGCGCAAACGGCACACGCCAAAACGCAAGTAGAGCTAGCACAATATAAATACATGCTTCCGCGATTGACTCGTTTATGGACTCACCTTGAGCGTCAGCGTGGTGGTGTGGGTATGCGTGGTCCGGGCGAAACACAGTTAGAGACAGATAAGCGTATTATCCTGGATAAGATATCAAAGCTCAAAGAGGAGTTAATTGATATTGACAGACAAAAGATTGTGCAGCGTAAGAATCGTAGTCAGATGGTGCGTGTTGCTTTGGTAGGTTATACCAATGTTGGGAAATCAACATTGATGAATCAATTAAGTAAAAGTGATGTGTTTGCCGAAAATAAATTGTTCGCAACACTTGATACAACTGTTCGTAAAGTGATTATAGAGAATCTTCCCTTTTTGCTATCAGACACGGTTGGTTTTATACGTAAACTCCCTACACAGTTGGTAGAGTCGTTCAAATCTACACTAGACGAGGTGAGAGAAGCGGATATTTTGATACACGTAGTAGATGTTTCGCATCCACAATTTGCCGAGCAAGTAGAGGTTGTAAATGCTACACTTGCAGAAATTGATAAGGTAGAAAAGCCAATGCTTATGGTATTTAATAAAATAGATGCCTTTACCTATGTGCCAAAAGAGGAAGACGATTTAACACCAATCAAGCCAGAAAACATCAACCTAGATGAGATTATGCAAACATGGAAGGAAAAGTTAGGCGATGATTGCATCTTTATTTCGGCAAAGGAGAAGCTAAATATTGATGAGCTTAAAGCGTTGATGTATGAGCGTGTAAAAGCAATACATATGAAACGTTTCCCTTATAACGATTTCCTTTTTCAGCAGTATGATGCTGATGGAGAGATTTAAGCACGAGATTGAAAACTGATAATTTATTTAAATTAAAAATATAACGAATATGGCAACAACTCCATTTAAGTATCAAGCTCCATTCCCATTGGGAAAGGATGCTACGGAGTATTATCTATTAACGAATGAGTATGTATCTACAACTGAATTTGAAGGTGCAGAAATCCTTAAAGTAGAAGAAGAAGGTTTAACAGTGTTGGCTAATGCAGCATTTCGTGATGCTTCGTTCTTATTGCGTACAGCGCACCAAGAGCAGGTAGCTAAAATTCTTTCAGATCCAGACGCAAGTGAGAATGATAAATTCGTAGCACTTTCGTTTCTTCGTAACTCAGAGGTAGCTGCTAAAGGTCAACTTCCTACGTGTCAAGATACGGGTACTGCTATTATTGTAGGTAAGAAAGGTCAGCAAGTATGGACAAAAGGTTGTGACGAAGAGGCGCTTTCGAAAGGTGTTTACAAAACATTTGTTGAAGAGAACTTACGTTACTCTCAAAACGTGGCATTAGATATGTACAAAGAGATCAATACAGGATGTAACCTTCCTGCTCAGATTGATTTGTATGCTACTGAAGGTGCAGAATATAAATTCCTTTGCATTGCAAAAGGTGGTGGTTCTGCAAACAAAACATACCTTTACCAAGAGACTAAAGCATTGTTGAATCCAACATCATTGGTGAAGTTCTTAGTAGAGAAAATGAAATCGTTAGGTACGGCAGCTTGTCCTCCTTATCACGTGGCTTTCTGTATTGGTGGAACATCAGCAGAGAGTTGTTTGAAGACTGTTAAATTGGCTTCTGCAAAATATTATGACAATCTACCAACCGAAGGAAACGAAGGTGGTCAAGCATTCCGTGATATTGAACTAGAGAATGAGGTTTTATTGGAAGCACAACGTATGGGTCTTGGTGCTCAGTTTGGTGGAAAATATTTTGCACACGATGTACGTATTGTTCGTTTGCCTCGTCACGGAGCTTCATGTCCAGTGGGTATGGGTGTTTCTTGTTCGGCAGACCGTAACATCAAAGCTAAAATCAATAAAGATGGTATCTGGATTGAAAAGCTTGAATCAAATCCAGCACGTTTCATTCCAGCAGAATTGCGTAACGCAGGCGAAGGTGATGCAGTGAAGATTGATTTGAATCAACCAATGGCTGATATCTTGAAAGAGTTAAGCAAATATCCTGTTTCAACGCGTTTGTCTTTGAACGGAACGATTGTAGTAGGTCGTGATATTGCACACGCAAAACTAAAAGAGCGTATTGATGCAGGTGAAGGCATGCCTCAATATGTAAAAGATCACCCAATCTATTATGCAGGACCAGCGAAGACTCCAGCAGGATTGGCTTCAGGCTCATTCGGACCAACTACAGCAGGTCGTATGGACTCTTACGTAGATCTATTCCAAGACAACGGTGGTAGCATGATTATGATTGCTAAAGGAAACCGTAGCCAACAAGTAACAGATGCATGTGTAAAACATGGCGGATTCTACTTGGGTAGTATTGGTGGACCAGCAGCTATCCTGGCGCAAGAAAGCATCAAGAAAGTAGAGTGCTTAGAGTACCCAGAATTGGGAATGGAAGCTATCTGGAAAATTGAAGTAGAGAATTTCCCAGCATTCATTTTAGTAGATGATAAAGGAAACGACTTTTTTAAACAGATCAAACCTGCTTGCGAGAGCTGTGGATTGAATAAATAAAAGAGATTCGATAAGATCATAAAAAGGGACACCTCCACACTTGGAGGTGTCCCTTTTTATTTATAGATAAAATAGCATGTAAAACAAGATGTACATTTAAAACTTAATATTACTTTTGTATGTTCAGTATGAGAATGTATAACGACATAAATAAAATAAAATGAGACAAATTATCTTTGTGCTATGTGCTTTAATGATGACTGTAGGAATAGCTAATGCGCAAAAGAAAGCTGTTATTTCGGCAAAAGAGACTACGCATAACTTTGGCGAGATATTAGAAAAAGATGGCAAGATAACATACACCTTCGAAATGGTAAATAAAGGAGACGGACCGCTTGTTATTACACGTGTGATTGCTTCTTGTGGTTGTACCACGCCCGAATGGACAAAAGAGCCTGTTGCCCCAAAAGGTAAGGCAAAAGTAAAAATAACCTACAATCCAGCTGGTCGCCCAGGTCCGTTTGCTAAAAGTATATCAGTATATAGCAACGGAAAAGAGGGAAGCCTGCGTTTGATGATTAAAGGTGATGTAGTAGAGAAGAAAACGGAAATTAAAAAAGAAAAATAGGTAAATGAAGCGTATCTTATATTCCTTATTCATTTGTTTTGTTTCGAGTATATCACTTGTAGCACAACAAAAACTGCAACCTAAAATTGTTTCAGATACATTGACGTATGACTTTGGAACAATTGCTGAAGAGTCTGTAGCTGCTACGCATGCCTTTAATATAAAAAACAGTGGAGATGCACCACTACATATTACACGCGTGACCACCTCTTGTGGATGTACTCAGCCCGAATGGACTGGCTCCCCTATCCTACCACAACAAAAAGGATTTGTAAAGATTACGTACGACCCGAATGGTCGCCCTGGTCCATTTATCAAAACAATTGCAATCCATAGCAATGCGCAGGATAAACCCTATATGTTGGCAATTAAAGGTGTGGTAACCCCACGTCAGCCTAAACCAATCTATAACTACCCCTACGCATTGGGTTTATTAAAATCTCATGCCAAACGGGTATTGTTCGAATCAATTCATCATAACGAGGTTTTGACCGAGCAGGTGATGCTTAAAAATGAAACCCAGCACCCCGTAACGATAGCCTTAGGCAAATATCCAGCACATTTAACCGTGTCTGTTCACCCACAAACGTTGGAGCCTGGAGCAATGGGCGCATTGTCTGTTCTGCTTGATGGAGCTTCGTTTAAGAAGCCCGGACAGTATGTGACGGAGATTCCATTGATACTCTCGTCGAATACAACTGATAAACAGCAAATTTCATTAAAAGCAACGGCAAATATAATTGACGATTTTACAGAATGGAGTAAAGAGGCTTTACAGTTAGCTCCACGCGCTCGATTAAGCAGTGAATTGCTTGATTTCGGTACTGTAACTAAACGAAAGAAAATTACGAAAACGATTCAAATCTTCAACGATGGCGAATCGCCGCTTTCGATCTATAGCTTAACGGCAAACACACCTTTCATCACCATTAAAAAAGGAAAGAAGGAGATAAAGCCAGGTCGTAAAGCAACTTATAAAGTAACGGTGCATGCAAAGGAGCTCGATAAGTCTTTAGAAACAGTAATAACCGTGATAAGTAACGATCCCGAAGCACCTATTCAATATATTAAAGCAACGATTGTAATCTAAATTACTTATACTATGGAACATCCTGAAAATAGCAGCCTCTACCGAGGATTGAAAGTAAATAAAGGCATTGCAGATGCACCAACGGTGAATCCGAATTTAAAAAAACGCCCACGACGTATATTTACTGTAGCAGAATATGTAGAAGGTATTACGCGTGGGAATATAACAGTTTTAAGTCAAGCTGTAACACTGGTAGAAAGTGCTAAACAAGAGCATCATGCCATGGCACAAGAAATTATTGAACGTTGTCTTCCGCATACCGGAAATTCAATCCGTATAGGAATCACTGGGGTTCCAGGTGCAGGAAAGAGTACTTCGATTGATGCATTTGGCATGCACCTAATCAAGCAAGAGGGGCGTAAGTTAGCTGTACTAGCAATTGACCCAAGCAGCGAACGTTCTAAAGGGAGTATTCTAGGTGATAAAACACGCATGGAAGATCTTTCGAAAGAACCCAATGCATTTATCAGACCCTCCCCTTCGGCAGGATCTCTAGGTGGAGTGGCACGCAAAACACGTGAAACAATTGTATTGTGTGAAGCAGCAGGTTTTGATACGATTTTTGTAGAAACAGTAGGTGTAGGTCAATCAGAAATAGCTGTGCATTCGATGGTCGATTTCTTTTTACTGATCCAGTTAGCTGGAACAGGCGACGAACTGCAAGGTATTAAACGTGGTATCATGGAGATGGCAGATGGTATTATTATCAATAAAGCAGATGGAGATAATATAGATAAAGCCAAATTAGCACAATCGCATTTCAAAAATGCCTTGCATCTATTTCCACCAGCCGAATCGGGTTGGATTCCAGAGGTGTTAACCTATTCAGGTTATTATAGCTTGGGGATTAAAGAGATATGGGATATGGTAAATGCCTATGTTTCGTTTACAAAAGGAAATCAATATTTTGACCTAAAACGAAACGATCAAGCAAAGTATTGGATGTACGAGAGTATTAATGAATCATTGAAAGATAACTTCTATAATAATGAAGCAATCATTTCGCTACTCAAAACAACCGAACAGCAGGTGTTACACAATCAAATAAGTTCTTTTGTAGGAGCTAAGAAGGTGATGGATCTTTATTTGGAGCAGTTAAGGCGGTAAGCTCGACTTGTATATATGTAAATTGGATTGAAAAGAAGAATAACAAACATTTTATTGCACAAAAAAAGGCAGCCCTTATAAAAAGGCTGCCTTTTTTGCACTTCGCAAGCGAAGTTAAATCTTTTACTTTCTGATGCCAAGCTCTTTGATGATAGCACGGTAACGAGTAATGTCGATCTTAATTAGGTAATTAAGTAAACGACGACGCTTTCCTACTAATCCAATAAGAGCTCTCTCAGTGCTATAATCTTTTTTATTTGACTTAAGGTGTTGAGTCAAATGAGAAATACGGAATGAAAACAATGCAATCTGGCTCTCTGGAGATCCAGTATCAGTGTTAGACGTACCGTACTTTTCAAAGAGTTCTGCTTTTTTTGCTGAATCTAAATACATGAGTTTTGAACTTTAAAATATTATTACTATAAATTCCTTTATGAGAGTGCAAAGATATAGATTAGTTTTTTGATAAACAACACTTTTCGCTTTAAATTTTTCATATAACAATTATTTGTTGTATCTTTGCGGCTCATAAATTAGTCTCAATGCAAAAGATTAGAAACATCGCGATTATTGCGCACGTCGATCACGGAAAGACAACGCTCGTTGACAAAATGCTATTAGCCGGAAAGCTCTTCAGAGATGAAACAGCTGAACTTGGCCAGTTTTTGGATAGTAACGACCTTGAGCGTGAAAGAGGAATTACAATTCTGTCGAAGAATGTGTCCATCACGTACAAAGATTACAAAATTAACATCATCGATACCCCAGGTCACGCCGACTTTGGTGGTGAGGTAGAACGTGTACTAAACATGGCAGACGGAGTACTACTTTTAGTAGATGCTTTTGAAGGTCCTATGCCTCAAACACGTTTCGTGCTTCAGAAAGCTATCGAAATGGGATTGAAGCCTATTGTTGTAGTAAATAAAGTAGACAAACCAAACTGTCGTCCAGGAGAAGTTCAGGAGATGGTATTTGATCTTATGTTTAGCTTAGATGCTACAGAAGAGCAGTTGGATTTTGCTACCATTTATGGTTCTGCAAAGAATGGTTGGATGGCTACAGATTGGAAAAAACCTGAAACAGATATTTTCCCACTTCTTGATGCAATCATCGAGCACATCCCAGAGCCAGATGCACTAGAAGGAACTCCACAGATGCTTATTACCTCTTTAGATTTTTCTAAATATGTAGGTCGTATTGCTATTGGTCGTGTTCACCGTGGTACGCTTCGTGAAGGTCAAGACGTTATGCTTTGCAAACGCGATGGCGAAATGGTTAAATCACGTATCAAAGAATTGAACGTATTTGAAGGTTTGGGTCGTACTAAAGTAACAGAAGT
This sequence comes from uncultured Parabacteroides sp., assembly GCA_947036995.1. Taxonomy (GTDB): domain Bacteria; phylum Bacteroidota; class Bacteroidia; order Bacteroidales; family Tannerellaceae; genus CAMQTD01. The sequence continues at coordinate 6,551 of CAMQTD010000045.1, read as the reverse complement.
TCACTCAGGTGATATTTGTGCTTTGATCGGTATCGAAGGATTTGAAATTGGTGAGAGTATCGCTGACTTCTTAGAGCCAGAGGCTTTAACTCCAATTGCTATTGATGAGCCGACTATGTCGATGCTTTTCACAATCAACAACTCACCTTTCTTCGGAAAAGATGGTAAGTTTGTGACATCTCGTCACATCTACGATCGTTTGATGAAAGAATTAGATAAAAACTTAGCATTGCGTGTATTGCCTGCTGAGACTTCAGATGCTTGGATCGTATACGGACGTGGAGTACTTCACTTATCTGTATTGATTGAAACAATGCGTCGTGAAGGTTACGAACTTCAAGTAGGTCAGCCACAAGTACTAATCAAAGAAATTGATGGTAAGAAGTGTGAGCCAATTGAAGAACTATCAATCAACTTACCTGAAGAATCTTCTAGCCGTATCATCGATATGGTAACGAAACGTAAAGGTGAGATGACAATGATGGAAAGCAAAAACGACCGCATGCACCTTACTTTCAATATGCCATCACGTGGTATTATTGGATTGAACAATGCTGTACTTACTGCTTCTGCAGGTGAGGCTATCATGGCACACCGCTTCCTAGAGTATCAACCATGGAAAGGTGCTATCGAGCGTCGTGCAAATGGTGGTATCATCGCTATGGAAGGTGGAACAGCTTTCGCTTTCTCTATCAATAACCTTCAATCTCGTGGACGTTTCTTTATCAATCCACAAGAAGAAGTTTATGCTGGACAAATCGTTGGTGAGCACTCAAAAGAGGGAGACTTAGTAGTAAATGTTACTAAATCGAAGAAACTTTCTAACATGCGTGCTTCTGGTTCGGATGATAAAGTGTCTTTAGCTCCTCCAATCGTATTCAGTTTAGAAGATGCTCTTGAGTATATCAAAGCGGACGAGTATGTAGAGGTAACACCAAATGCAATGCGTATCCGTAAGATTCTTTTAGATGAAAACGAACGTAAACGTAATTCTAAGAACTAATTCAGTTTAGTCATAAATATAATAAAAAGGATGTTCCATCATAGGGACATCCTTTTTTTATGAATTTACCGCTCCTTTTTAAGATAGTGAGCCAAATAGAAGTCGTATATTTTGATTAAATTTGCATACAATACAACATATTATATAGATGAATGATATTATTATTAGCATAAACGATGCTATCTGGACCTATCTCTTGATTGGCGGATTAATTTTTACAGGAATTTATTTTACGATAAAGAGCCGTTTTATTCAATTTACCCATATAAAAGAGATGTTTCGTCTTTTAGGCGAAGGGGTTAAGTCAGAGAAAGGTTCAGTCTCCTCATTTCAAGCTTTTTGTATATCTGTTGCGGCACGCGTAGGAACAGGTAATTTGGCTGGTGTTGCAACAGCAATAGCTATTGGTGGTCCGGGAGCAGTATTCTGGATGTGGGTTATTGCGTTGATTGGGGCAGTATCTGCTTTTGTAGAGAGTACATTGGCTCAAATATATAAGCAAAAAGATGGTACTTCTTATATTGGTGGACCAGCATACTATATCGACAAAGGGCTTAATAAGCGGTGGATGGCGATATTATTTGCCGTTGTAATTTCAATAACCTTTGGTCTAGTATTTAATTCGGTGCAAGCAAATACAATTACATTAGCATTTAATGCAACATTCGGAACGGATCGTATGAACCTAGGTATCCTTGTAACGGCGGTATCTGTAGCTGTTATCTTTGGAGGTGTGCAACGAATTGCAAAAGTATCATCCGTGATTGTTCCTGTGATGGCAGTTGCCTATGTGATATTGGCTTTGGTATTGGTGGTAATGAATATATCCCATTTCCCTGCAATTATCAAACTGATTGTAACCAATGCCTTTGGCTTTGATGAGATGATGGCTGGTGGCGTAGGAGCAGCGATTATGCAAGGTGTAAAGCGAGGACTGTTTTCGAACGAAGCAGGTATGGGATCTGCACCAAATGCAGCCGCTACGGCAACAGTATCGCATCCAGTGAATCAAGGCTTAATTCAATCATTAGGCGTATTTACCGATACATTGATTATCTGTAGCTGTACAGCCTTTATTATTTTAGTATCCGATGCACCTTTAGATGGCTCAATTAAAGGAATCGAACTTACACAGCTTGCAGTATCACATCAAATTGGAGATTTTGGGAACTATTTTATTTCGATTTGCATTTTGTTTTTTGCATTTAGCTCAATTATAGGTAATTATTATTACGGAGAAGCAAACATTCGATTTATTACCCCTAAAAAGATCTACCTGAATTTTTATAGAATAGCAGTTGGGGGAATGATTCTTTTTGGATCAGTGGCTTCGCTTGATATTGTTTGGAGTTTGGCAGATATAACGATGGCGATTATGACAATGATAAACCTTGTGGCTATTTTGTTATTAAGAAAGGTTGCTATGGAGGCATTACAGGATTATAAAGCACAGAAGAAGGCAGGGGTTAAGAACCCTGTTTATAGGTTGTTGGGGATTTGGAGAAATCTTAACTAATATATTGTAATTGAATGTAACTAGCTAATTAATATATAGAAAGACTGTATGATATTTATCATGCAGTCTTTCTATATCTATATTTAAGACTTATATCGTATGGCTACATAAGTTCAATTCTTTATCTAACGTTATTTTAATGCCTAAGTGATCGGAAATCAATCTTTCTCATCCACACGGTACGTATAAGTATACCAATAAAGGAATCCTACAAAAAATGCACCCCCAACAATATTACCTAAAGTTGCTGGGATTAAATTTTTTATAAATAGCGTAGAGATGGAGATATCAACACCTTGCATCATTGCAATGGGGATAAAAAACATATTTGCAATGGAGTGTTCATACCCAATTGTTACAAAAGCCATAACAGGCCACCAAATACCTAGTATTTTGCCAGTAGTGGTGTGTGCAGACATTCCTAGCCACATTGCTAAACAAACGAGCCAGTTTGCGCCGATTCCTTTTAGGAATGTCACATAGAATGGATTTGATACTTTACTTATTGCGATATACCTTACACCATCTACCCATGGGCTATAGTTTAGTATATTTGTCAGGTAGACTAGGAAATATGCAAACGCTAATGCCCCAATAAAATTACCAATCCAGACCAGTGTCCAGTTATGAAGCGCTTTATGCCAGGGCTGTTTGCAACTCATCGTGCTAGGGATAAAATAAGCTGTATTCCCTGTAAATAGTTCCCCTCCAGCTAATACAACTAAAATTAGTCCGATAGGAAAGGAGACTCCCATTAATATCTTAACAAGCCCTGGGTTCATTTCTGCAAGTCCAGGAAATCCAAATCCTAGAATAATAGATAATAAGGCTCCCATGGAGATATACACACCAGCTAAAAAGCTTAGAATAAGAATCTTTTGCAAACCATATCCTCCTTTTTCGACAGCTGAATCGGAGGCATAATTGACTATATCTTTTGGTTTTAACATGATTTTGATGAGTTAAACGAATTTTCTTTATATTCTTTATTTAGAATGAGAAAACGCCATTACTGCCGAATTAAGGCGATAATAGCGTTTTAAATTAGTTGAAATAGGTTATACCTTTATTAATTAGAATGAAACTTTCGCTCCATTATAACAATCTGTGAAGATTTTTTCAAGATCTTCTACTGTTGGTACACGTGGGTTAAAGCTTGTACATACATCATCAAATGCATTTTGAGACATTGCTTTAAGCTTATCATTCCACTCTTTTTCAGAGATATTACACTCTTTAAACGATGCAGGAACATTCACCTTGTCTCTTAATATTTCTATTCCTGAAGCAAAATCTTCGGCAGTTTCTTTACCGATTAATTTAGCAAGGTCTGAATATCTATCAGTTGATTTTGAGTTATATCTAACTACATTTGGAAGTACAATAGCATTGGCACGACCGTGAGGTATACCAAACATTCCGCCTACTTGATGCGCTAGAGAGTGTGCAATACCCAACCATGAATTGGCAAAAGCATAGCCTCCTAAAAATGAAGCATCATGCATTTTCTGACGCGTGTTTACATCCGAAGGATTGTTATAAGCATTCTCTAAGTTGTCAAAAACAAGCGAAACACTTCCCTTTGCAAATGCATCAGCATAGTTATCATCAATATTTGAAGCATAAGCTTCAACACTGTGTGTTAATGCATCAAGACCTGTATTAGCAGTTATGTTAACAGGTAGCGTTGTACATAATTCACCGTCAACAAGAGATAGGTCTGGAAGGAAATCGTAACAAACGATAGGATATTTAACCCCTTTGGCTCTATCTGTAATTACAGATAGTGGCGTTGTTTCGGTACCCGTTCCACTTGTTGTTGGGATAGCTACAAATCGAGCTTTATTTCTAAGAGGGGGAGTTCCACCTTGAACCATAACCTCTAATGTAAGTTCTGGGTGTTCGTACACTGCCCACATTGTTTTAGCTGCATCTATTGAAGAGCATCCTCCTAAACCAATAATCCAATCTGGTTTATGTTGTAGCATAAATTCTGCCCCCTTCATCACTGTTTCGATAGATGGATCAGGCTCTACACCACAAAAAACTTCATGTTTAATATTAATTTCATCAAGAATCGCTTGTACTCTTTTAAGCGATCCAGACGACTTTGCTGACTCTTTACCAATTACGATAACAGCTTTATTACCTTTGATACCTTTTAGTTCCGAAAGTGAATTTGCACCATGGAACATTTCGTTCGTTCTTACTAATTTTCCCATCATTTAATTTATTAAAAATAAAAGGGTTCAATTATTATCGTGTATTCTCGGGTGAACCCTTTTCCCCAAGAATATTTTCTGTTCAAATTCAAACGTTATAGAAGCTACGATGTGTTTTCAGCAGTTACACTGTTCTATCTCAAGACGTTATTGATTCGAACAGCCTTCTTTAGCAACGTTTAATTAATCGATTTGATTTTAGATTAATTTGATGTTACAAAAGTAGAGCTAATGTTACATCGTGCCGTTATCCATTTGAGCATATAATTTATACTTATAATATAAACACTATTTTAAATCCTCAATCTACCCCATTTTCAAGATTTTCTTTATATCGTTGAAGCTGTTCAAGATTTTTTGTAGCACTTTCGCCCTCTTTATTTTTAGCCTTTTCGAAGTATTTGTTTGCATTGTCTGTATCGCCTTTTAATAGATATAGTACGCCTAAATTATTCCAAGCCTCTGGTAGTTTTGTAAATCGTTTGAGGTGATAATGGGCTTTATCTGTATTTTTCTTTCCTAGTGCAATCGCTGCAGCATTGATATTGGCAGTAGGATCGTTAGGGAACTGTTCTACTGCAATATCGAATACATCATTGTACTCATCGCTACCCTTTGGATAGGAGTTGGCTATTAAAAACATTTCGTTCAAGCTCAAATGTGCTGGATGTGTATTGATAAGCACGATACCCTCTTCGATTGTTAATCCTTTTACAACATAATCTACTTGATAATCAGATCTTCTTAGTTTGGGGTAGAACTGATTGTATAGTTTTTTGTATGTAACACCATTGTCTAATGCTCTCAGCTCCCTGTCTTTGGCATCTGGTCTGGTGTTGTTATTTATAATTGCAAGAACAGCCTGTTTGTTTGACAAATCAGAGGCATCAATTAATTTCTTTAAACCGCTCCAATCTTCGCCAAACCACGATGTTTCGATAGAGTTGCTACTTAATCCGTATTTTGATTGCATGTACAACTTCATTTCGATCGCTCTATCTTTAGACAATCGCTCGTTAAAAGCAAAGTTACCTTCAGGAGAGGCGTACCCTTTGATCTGAATATTTTTGATACTTACATTCGGGTCATTCTTTGTATTGAGTATAAGCGTATCAATTTTATTAAGCTCAGCACGGTTATTTTTAAAATCGGTAACGATTTTAGATTTACCATCTTTGTAGTTTAGATAAGCTTGACCTGTTGCATTTCTGTTCTTTGTAAGTTCCACCTCTGGCACAATATAGGTGATTGAAGGTTCAATTAGATGTGGAATAAACTCGATAACGAGCGCTTCGGATGCGAGTGTTCGCGAACGATTGCCCCTTAATCCACCACAATTACATAAATCTTCGTCAATTACTAACGATGCTTCTTGCATCCATACGGCATATGGAATAGTGATTAGATAGTTTACACTTGTAGCAGTCTGTTTATTTACTTCTACTACTTTGTATGCACCCCCATTATCTGTTACATTGTTTAAGGCAACAGCACGTTCGAGTGAATGCTGGCGGTTACGACCATTAAAAATAACAACAGGTAGTTCGTATTGATTATTCTCCGTAAAGATAATTGGTGTAACGGTTAGCGATTGACGCGAATCAATGCTATGCGGAGCAGCTTTGATACTCATATTAACCAATACGTCTCCCCCTTTTTGAGCAAATGTAGTTACATCTACTGTTACACACCCTTTGTTTGTGGTTGCCGCTTTAGCAGTAAAAGCCAAGCAACTGCACAGTATCATTAAATAGTTGATATATGTTTTCATAGTCTTATGTTATTTGATAAGATAAATAATAGATAATCC